>DASQYE010000768.1:0-7072 GCA_035639355.1 Pyrinomonadaceae bacterium | reverse complement strand
CGGAATCGCCTTTCGCCGGCGTGACGGTCGAGGAAGCCGTCGTAGACGCGCTCTGGTTTACGCGCGCCTCGCACGGCGGGCGCGAGGCCTGGGAGCTGCGACTGGTGGCCGACACGCCCTACGCGCTCTTCGAGACGTTTGAGCCGGACGAGGCCGAGGAGGATCGAGAGGAGGTGCGCCGCGAGATGGAAGCGCGGCTGCGCGATTACGCGAGCCGCGCCTAGTCGTCCACGCCTACCTTGATGGGAATTTCGAGCCGTTCGCTCCCGCGCATGACCACTACCTTGACGATGCTTTTCGGCAGCGCGCGCTTGATGCGCGCGATCAGCTCGCGGCTTGTGCGAATCGGGATTCCGTCGAATTCGATGATGATGTCGCCCTTGCGCAAACCGGCCATGTCGGCCGGGTGGTTGTTTATGACCTCGTCCACACGCACGCCGTAAATGTTCGTCCCCGGTACGGCGACGCGCTCCCAATCGTCAATCCCCAGATAGCCCTTGCCTTCGATGCGACTGTCGAACAGCGCTTCGAGCCTGCTGTTCTCGTCTTTGGAGATGGTGGTCATCTGCGTCCGTCTGGTCTCGCCGTCGCGTATAAAGACGACCTCGACGGTCTTGCCGACGGGGGTTGCGACGAGCAGTTTCATCAGTTGATCGGCGCTCGTCACCTGCTGGCCGTCGAAAGAGGTGATGATGTCGCCGCCGACGAGCCCCGCCTTGTCCCCGGCCGAGCCCGGCGGAGTAGTGTAATCGAATGTGACGCCGCCGCTCGTCGTCTTGAAGTCGCTGAGGCCCACGTAGGAGCGAGCGGCGCTGCGCGTTGCGGCGCTGCGCACTTTATTGCGAAGTCCGAAAGGCGAGAGCAGGCTGCCGCCCGTCACCGACGCGACCGTCACGCCCAGAACAACCCAGACGATAAAGGGCGCGCGTTTGCGGCCTTTCTTCTTCCGACATTCGCCCACATAGGCCGAAGCCTGGCCGACGGGCTGCTGCTGCTGCTGTGCGGCAGATGCAGCCACGAGCGGAGACCAATTTCCGGCCCCCGATTGCTGCGCTCCGCCGACGTTGGCCGACGCGGCAGCGGAAGGAGCGGCCTTCCGCTGGTTCGGCAAGCGCACCGTCTCTGTATACTCCGCCACGCCTTCGCCGAGCCGGAAGCCGCACGAGCGGCAAAAGCGCAGCATGCTCGGCATGGCGACATGACAGTTGGCGCAAATGGTGATCTCTTCGGAGGCCGGTTGAAAGGCTCCCTGCTTCTGTTCAGGCTGCATGATTAATTAACCTTCGGGGAATGAACAAAGCTCTCCTGTGCGTTTATACGTCGCCCACAGCCGTACGGTTGCACGTAGTTGATGCGCCGTCAAGGTTTCTGCCGCCACCCCCGTGTGCCGCGAGCGGAGGCGACGCCGCGCCGCATTTTACGTTATTATAGCCCAATGCGGCAGACGAGAATCGCTTCGCGGCATGATAGATGCTTTGGAAATGGCCCTTGAAATAGTATGCCGTGAATCCGCAGGGCGAAGCGCCGGCGTACTTTAACCGGTCGCGCGCCTTGCCCCATGACGTAGACGATGGCGCGCGGCGTGCGCTCCGAGAGTCGTCTAAATAAAACTGCCGGACGGGGCGCGAATCGGTTGCGCGAGAACTCCTAAGGGTTTTTGTGTACGGCTCCTGATCGACTGTGAAGACACCAGAAAGCGCGGTAAACAACCAGTGGAAGTCACCAAAGCCCTCGCGGCGCTCAAGCCGCTCTACGGTCATGACAATATAGAAGTCATCACCACGGACGGCAATCGCGTGCGCGGCATCGTCCGCAGCATGAAAACAACGCAGGCGCTGACCACGCCGAGCCTCAAGATGGAGGTCGCCGACGGCGAGATCGTCAAGATACCGTTCTCGACCATCACGGAGATCATAGACCATAATCCGACGCCCAACGGTGAGGCCCAGGGGCAATAAGACCGCAGAGCGCCGCCAGTAGAAAAGGGGCGAGCCCGCTCTACGCGCCGCGCGCTGTAGCGGATAGACGAAGCAAACGCGCTCGTCTTTTCAAATGCATCAATCCGCGATCACAATTCGTCTTTGATTCTTCCCTCTAACCAGGCGTCTATAAATTCCTCGATCTTTTCGTTGCGAAACGCGAACCAGCGTTCGCGCTCCTGTTCGGGCGCGTGCTTGAGAGCGCGCCGGAAAGCCCGGAAGCATTCGTCTGTGCATTCACGCAGGACTTTTTGGAGCCGCCGCCTCAATCGCGCCTCAGGGACGCTCGCGGCGAACTCCTGCATCCAGCTGAAACCGCCTTCCGGCGCAATCGTCGGCACACTTACGTAGCAGTCCCGCTCTTCGCGCACGCGGCGCGCCAGACGCCTATTATCGCGCGCAACCTCGTCCGCATCCTCCATTTCCGTCTCTTCCTCATAGAGGTCTCCGACGATCGTCAAAATCTCGCCCGTACGGAGATCAAGGAAATGTTCGACGTTCGGCAGCTCGGTTTCGACGGCCGCGATTAAGGCCTCAAGATCAATCTCTTCGCTTTTCATATACCCCTGGCTCAAGCTTTTGACACGGCGAAACAAGTTCACATAGAGGAAAGGATAAAGCCTGCGAAGAACAGACGGAAAGCTGTTTTGTCGATTCGATTCAACGCCGACTCAGCAATTCGTCATTCATCCCTGCGATCTTCGGCCTTTCAAATGGGTTCGCCATTCGTTATCTTTTCGCGGTATAGTACAACCATTGGGATGGAAAAGCTTCCACCCGTCGGGCGGCCAGGAGAGCCAACTGTGAGAGTGATAATTGAAGATTTCGGGGCGCGCGTGGCGAGCGTCTGGGAGGGCCTTAGCTCCGAGAGCCGCAGCCTGATCGTAGGCGCTTTGCAATCAACGCCCGCGGCGGCCGCGAAGGAGGTGCGCAACCGTGCCTCGTCGTATGACGCGCGCGCCGACTGGGAGTTGAGCCGTCTGCTGAGCGCGCTCGACGAGCGTGCGACGGAAGCGGGTGCGTCTCTGAACGCGGCGCAGGCCGCGAGTCTGCGACGGATGGCGGAGACGACGGCCTCCGTGCTACAGAATCAGACGCGCTCGGCGGAGGTCTTCGCGCAGCTTGTCGAGCGAGCGCACCGCCGCCACGACTTTGCGCGTATTGACGGGCTGGCCGACGCGCTCGCGCAGCGCTTCGCGCCGAGCGAGTTGTGCGAGCTGGCACGCTGCCCGCACCCTATCGTTCGCGCGCTGGCGCACGAAGCGCTGGCGCAATCTCCCACCTCCGTGCTGATCTCCCTTCTCACAGACCCGGTCGATGCCGGCGTTGCGCGCGACGCGCTCGAATGCCAGGCCGTGGAGTACGGCTCAGAGGAGGCGCGCCATCTGGTCAACGCGCTTGAGCAGGTCGATGGCATCGAGGACGATCTGTAAAGATGGACTCAATGGGCCCCTGAAAGGGGTGATAGAGTGTCGCCCACGGCGTCAGCCATGGGAATGTCGCAGCCGAAAAGTAATCGAGCCCCATGAGGGGCGAAAGATATGCAAGCTCGAATATCTTTCGCCCCTCACGGGGCTTCTCTACTATGATGCACGCATAAACCCATGACTCACGTCATGGGCTAAATTCTGCCTCCCCTCACGGGGCTTTTGAGCATAAGCGCGCTCTTTCAGGTCATCGCGGGCGTCAGTTCCCGACCGATGGCGCGCAATTTTTCCACGACTTGATCGATCAGCCAGTTCGGGGTTGAAGCTCCGGCGGTGACGCCGACCCTCTGGACGCCCGCGAGGTCTTGCGGATTGATCTCGGCGGGCGTTTCGATCAGAAAGCTCTTCTCGCATTGCTCCTTGCAGACGGCCAGGAGCTTGACGCTGTTTGACGAATGGCGGCCCCCTATGACGTAGAAGGCATCGACCTCTCCGGCCAGGGCGCGCGCGGCATCCTGCCGGTCGCGCGTCGCAGAGCAAATGGTATTGACGACCTGAGGCTCTGCGTCCGAGCGCGCGCGCACGGCCTCGGCGACTTCCAGAAAAGTTTGCAGCTTGATTGTGGTCTGCGAGACCACCAGCGGAGCGTGCAGCAGTGGCAGCGCGGCGACCTCGCCCGCGTCCCTGACGACATGCGTGTTGTGGGGAGCGTAGCCGACGACGCCGATCATCTCAGGGTGATCCGGGTTGCCGGCGACGACGACATCACGGCCCTGCGCTGCGGCACGCTCGGCCAGGTGCTGAACCCTTGTGACGAAAGGACAGGTCGCGTCGATGACGCGCGCGGCGCGCTCTTCCAGCTCGCGCTGTACCTCCGGGGTTACGCCGTGCGCGCGAATCACGGCGACGGTTTTGGCGTCGGCCTCCGCAGGAGAGTTGATGGTCGTCACGCCCTTGGTTTCAAGACGCTCCATCTCCTGCGCGTTGTGTATGAGCGCGCCCAGCGAACGAATCGTGCCGCCGTCCGTGACGGCCTCTTCGACCATATCGACGGCGCGCTCGACGCCGAAACAGAACCCGTATTCCTCAGCCAGTAAGACTTCCATGATTTTCTCGCAAAACCTCTTTGATCGAACTTAGATTCCGCCGCCCGGCGCTTCGCCTTCACCGCCCGAGGTGGGCGCGGCGCGACGCCACTCTTCACGCAGCCGGTCTCCGCCGGCGACGCGCGCCTCTACCCATTCGATGTCCTTATCGATGACCCAGCGCACGCCGCTCAGAAAATTTTTCTTGAGCTCACCCAGCTGGTGAGCCACGTCCTTCGGCAGCACGGCATAGGATGCGTCACAGAGATAGCGCAGCGCGTCGAACACAGTCTTCGCGCCCGCAGAGTAGCCCGTTTCTTTAGTCTCTTGCATTGCTGATTCAAACCTCCACGCGAAGAATCGAAGCGCCAGCGCTCATAATCCAGGGGGCCGGGCGTCCGTCTTCGCTTCATTCATTCTAGCATAGCGCGGTCGATAGGGAGCATCGCCCCGGCGGCCCGCGTCTTCAATCAGGAGAGCGTAGCAAGGGCACTCCTTACTGCGCTTGTGCTCTTCAAGGTTGTACGCAGAATTGGTTCGGACGGTTCGGTAGAGACGAAAATGGGTCTGGAAACCCGTAAGTTTCCAGACCCATCCACTTTAGGCGCGGCCTGCGGCCCCTGACAGCAAAAAAATATCTGTGGATTCCAGGCCGCCGCGAGCGGCCTCGTGCTCGCCGCGAGCGCCGACTATTTTTGAAGGGCCCGGCCCCCTTCTCGCTCGGCCCCGACGCCTGGTCAACGCTTCTTTGAAAACTTCAGGGCCACGCCGTTCATGCAATAGCGCAGCCCCGTCGGCGCAGGGCCGTCGTTAAAGACGTGGCCCAGGTGGGCGTCGCACCTGGCGCATAGCACTTCGGTTCGCGTCTCCGCCAGGCTGTTGTCAACTTCCTCCAGCACATTTCGTTTGGCGATCGGAGCCCAGAAGCTGGGCCAACCCGTCTGCGAATCAAACTTCGTCTTTGAGCTAAAGAGCGGAAGCGAGCAGCAAACGCATTCGAAGACGCCGCGCTCGTGAATATCGTTGAGCGGGCTCGAATATGGCGCTTCGGTTCCCTTTTGACGGGTGACGTAATACTGCTCCGGCGTGAGGATGCGCTTCCACTCGGCATCCGTTTTGATAACTTTCTTGAAAGGCGCTCGGCCGCCCTCACCTCTCTTCGTATCGCTCAAGATGGATGCGGCCGCTGCGCCCGGCACTCTGGAAAGAGCGGCGACAGCGCCGAGCGCGATTCCATACGAAAGAAAAGAACGTCTGTCCATAATCGTAATCTCTCCGGCTCACAGGTTTCGAGCAGTCAATCGTAGCATACGAGGTATGAAAGGCTTTTTCAGGAAAATCATCGTCGCCTTTTCATGATATACGAAAGGCCTTGAGCCGCCGGATTGCCGTACGAAAAAATTCCTATCGGCGGAAAATATTTTTTCGCTGTCAGGCTACCCTCGGCTAACGATTGCGCATCAATAGGGTCAAGCAAGGCGTAAGTTTCCGCGCAAGTCTCCCCCGCGCCGTCCAGAACAATTGCAGGCCAGAGATCGCCTTTCCTAGGTCTCGAACAAAAAAGCAGCTCAGCTAATACTTGCCGCGGCCGTCCCGTGCAGCCGCACTGCGTCGAAGTGTATTCGACTTTGGAGGAGGAGACTATGTACCGTGTATCTATTTTCAAGTGGATATCCCTGTCTTTACTCGCCGCTGGTACCATTCTGTTTCTGCTGGGACTGAAAAACCATGATGCGGTCAGGGCGGCATCGGCCGACCCGGCTTCTTCTACGCAGGGCTCGCTGCTCGCCGTCGATTCATCTGGGAAGCCCGCCGGAGAGTGTCCGCTCAAACACACTTCCGTCAAGGCGGAGATCAGCGGCTTTCTCTCGCGCGTGACGGTCACGCAGGAGTTTGAAAATTCTTTCGCGGAAAAGATCGAAGCCGTCTATACCTTTCCGCTTCCGCAGGCGGCCGCCGTCGATGATATGACGATGCTGGTCGGCGAGCGCACGGTAAAAGGCAAGATCATGCGCCGCGAGGAGGCCAGGGCCGCTTACACCGCAGCCAAAACAAGCGGGCGCGTCGCCGGCCTGCTCGACCAGGAGCGCCCCAACATTTTCACCCAATCGGTCGCCAACATTCTTCCCGGCGAGCGCGTCACGGTCACTATCAGCTACGTCGAGACCTTGAAGTACGAAGACGGCTCCTACGAGTTCGTCTTTCCGATGGTCGTGGGCCCACGCTATACGCCGAGCGGCGGCGCAGACGGCGCGCAATCGCCCGGCGAGCAGCAGCAGGACGCCGCAACGACAGGGGGAACGCCCGACGCATCACTCGTCGCGCCGCCCATTACGCCGCCGGTTATGCCGCCGGGCACACGCGCCGGACACGACATCTCCATAGAGATCGCGCTCGATGCGGGCGTGCCCGTTAGCGTCCTCGATTCCCCGACGCACGAGATCGAGCTGGAGAGACCCGACGAGGCGCGCGCCGTCGTGCGCCTCAGAGACCGTGCGACGATACCGAACAGGGATTTCATCCTTAAATACGTGGTCGCCGGCCGCCGGATTGAGGACGCAGTGCTCGCGCACCGCAACGG
>DASQYE010000767.1:0-5164 GCA_035639355.1 Pyrinomonadaceae bacterium | reverse complement strand
CCGCCGCCCCCGCCGCTGCCGGCAGTATCTTTAAGAGCACGCCGGACGGGCGACCGCGTCACGCTGATGAGCGTGCCGGGCGAGAAGCGTCAGTTCTCGTTCTCGTCGGGTGGCGCAGCGGGCGGTGGCCGTCGCGGTCGTCGCGGACGCCGTAATCGCGGCGCAGGGATGACGGGCGGCGATATGGGAACCACGACGACAACAACCGACACGACGGGCGACATGTCCGGCACCACCGATACGACGACCACCGGAACAGGACGCCGTCGCCGTCGCGGCCGTCGCGGCAACCGTATGGGCAACATGAACTCCAACATGAATACCAACACCGGCACGGGCGATAACACGAACGGCAATACAACGCCTCCGCAATAGACCTTGGAGGCAGTACTTGAGCAGACTGTGGTGATGCGCTTTGATGTTTAAAGTGCAAGGTGTACATGAGCCGTTCGGCGCGGTCGGAGCGTCCATGAGGTAGGGATGCGCCGCCCGCCCCGAACGGCTCTACTGTGTGGTGCGCGCTCGCGCTAAGGGCCCGCTCCGCGAGCGAGCGCTCGACATTATCTGAGCGGTAAAGTTTGATGAGGGAAAAGATTCGCATTGCCGCCGGTCAGGGTTTCTGGGGCGACCTGTTGGACGCGCCCGTGCGGCAGGTCGAGGGTGGGCCCATAGATTACCTGATGCTCGACTACCTGGCCGAGGTCACTATGTCCATCATGCAGAAGCAGCGGGCGCGCGACCCTGCCGCCGGATACGCGCGCGACTTCGTGCCCCTGATGAGACAGATTTTACCCGCCTGCGTCGAGCGAAATATACGCGTCACGGCCAACGCCGGCGGAGTCAACGTCGAGGGCTGCGCCGAGGCCGTGCGCGACGTGGCGCGCTCGCTCGGGCTGAACGGAAAGTTTCGCATAGGCATCGTCACCGGCGACGATGTTATGCCGCGCATAGACGAACTGCTCGCGCGCGGGATCGAGATGCGCAACATGGATACGGGCGAGCCGCTTTCGAGCGTGCGTGAGCGCATCCAGAGCGCGAACGCCTATCTCGGCGCTTGGCCGATGGTCGAAGCCCTTGACCGCGGCGCGCAGATCGTCATCACAGGGCGCGCGACCGATACGGGCCTGACGCTCGCGCCGCTCATACATGAGTTCGGTTGGGCCCATACGGACTGGGATCGCCTTTCGGCCGGGACCATCGCCGGGCACATCATAGAATGCGGGGCGCAAGCTTCGGGCGGCAATTGCCAGTACGACTGGCGCAACATCCCCGACCTGGCGAACGTGGGCTTTCCCATCGTAGAGGCTTCGCCGGACGGGACTTTCATCGTCACCAAGCACGAGGGCACGGGCGGGCGGGTCAACGTCCCGACGGTGAAAGAACAGCTGCTCTACGAGATGGGCGATCCGCGCGAATATATCACTCCCGATTGCGTAGCAGATTTTACGACCATTCATCTTGAAGACGCCGGGCCGGATCGCGTGCGCGTCTACGGCATAAAGGGACGGCCGGCGACCGAGTTCCTGAAGGTCTCCATCAGTTATTCGGCCGGCTACAAGGCGGTCGGCACGCTCGTTTATTCCTGGCCGGACGCCTACGAGAAGGCGCTTGCGGCGGATAAGATTCTGCGCGCGCGTCTGGAGCGGCTGGGCCTGCGCTTCGATTACATCCTGACGGAATTCGTAGGCGCGAACGCCACACACGGGCCGCTGGCGGGCGAGCCCGCGCCCGATCTGCCCGAAGTGCAATTGCGCATCGGCGTGCGCAGCGAGGATCGGGCCTCTGTCGAGCGTTTCACGAAAGAGATAGCGCCGCTGATCTTGACGGGCCCGCCGGGCGTGACCGGATTTGCGGGGGGCCGCCCGAAAGTTGAGGAGATCGTCGCCTACTGGCCCGCGCTGATTCCCAAGGCGCTGATCGAGCCGCGCGTGGAGGTGATGGAGGCTTGAGCGAGCGTGACGCCCGGAGCGGCGTGCGCATTTTCGACCGCGCACAGTTCGGCACGGAGACGCCATGCTGGCGGCGCGTCGGCGCGGAGCCGCTGGCCGACTGCCGCGTCTTCAAAGTCAGACGAGACCGCAGCGTCAACCCGCGCGACGGAAGAGAATATGATTTCTACTGCCTGGAAGCGCCCGACTGGATCAACATCGTGCCGCTGACGGCGCGCGGCGATGTCGTCATGATAGAGCAATACAGGCATGGAACCGGCGAGGTGACGCTTGAGATTCCGGGCGGGATGGTTGACGAAGGCGAGTCTCCTTCGGAAGCGGCCGCGCGCGAGCTGACGGAAGAGACCGGCTACAGGGCGAGCGAAGTATTGCTGTTGGGCCAAACAAGACCGAATCCGGCGATTCAAGACAATTGGATTCATACTTTCCTGGCGCGCGACGTAGAGTTTTACGAATCGCCCGTGTTCGATCATACGGAGCATACGGCTGTGCGCCTAGTACCGCTCGCGGATATACCCGGCCTGATAGCCGACGGTACGATCAATCACGCGCTCGTCGTCGTAGGCTTTTACCGGCTATCGTTATTTCAGTCAGGGGTGGTGCGCGCGCATCGCCCGACTCCAGACGAGTCGCTGAGCCGCGAATCCTTTTGAATACCTGCGTTGCTGATTTGAGATATGCGAATTCAATTAACCAGGCTCGCGCACGCGCGTTCGGGCGACAAGGGAGATACGGCCAACGTCGGCCTGATCGCTTTGCGTGAAGAGTTCTATCCGCTGCTCGTCCGTGAGGTCACGGCCGAGCGCGTCAAGCGACATTTCGAGGGCATCTGCAAGGGCCGGGTAGAGCGTTTCGAGCTGCCCAACCTGGGCGCGCTCAATTTCCTGCTGCATGAAAGCCTTGGCGGCGGCGGGACGCTCTCTCTGATGACGGATGCCCAAGGCAAGACGTTTTCGACGGCGCTCCTGCGTATGAAGATCGACGTTCCCGAAAACGAGGCGCGCGAGCTGAAACTACAGTGACGAGTGACAAGTTAAAAGCTTGTCCTTACTTTTCACTCGTCACTGCTTTTATATGTCTGAAGAGTTGGCAAATCTGGATTCATCCATTCGACACGGCTACACGCAGGTGGGCGGCGTGCGCCTGCATTATGCCGAGCGTGGCAGCGGTGACAGGCTGGTGCTGCTGCTTCACGGCTTCCCTGAATGCTGGTACTCGTGGCGGCACCAGTTGATGGCCCTTGGAGACCGCTACAGGGTCGTCGCGCCCGACCTGCGCGGCTATAACCTGAGCGACAAACCGCCGCGCGTAGAAGATTACAGGATGGAGCTGTTGGTGGACGATGTGCTGGGCCTGGTGCGCCATTTCGGGGCGCGTGAGGCGGCGATAGTCGGACACGATTGGGGCGCGGGGCTCGCCTGGGCCGTCGCGCAAAGACATCCCGAGTACGTCTGGAAGCTCGCCGCTCTGCAAGTCCCGCCGATGGCCGCCTGGCGGGCTAATATGACCTTTAAGCAGGCGTTGAGAAGCTGGTACATGCTCTTCTTCCAGCTTCCTAGCCTGCCCGAATGGTTGATGAGCGCGTGCGATTTCGCCCTCATCGAGCGCACGTTCAAAGAAACGGTGGCGCGTCCCGGCAGCTTCACGGACGCAGACATAGCCGTTTACAAGAAAGCGCTGCGCGAGCCCTTCGCGCTGACGGCCGCCGTCAATTACTACCGCGCGAACGTCGCATCCCTGTTTCTGCGCGGGCGTGAGCGAACCGAAGAGTTGAGCGACGGACGCATACGCGTTCCGACTCTCTTCATCTACGGCGAGCAGGATCACGCCGTCGTCCCTGAAACGGTCAGAAACGTCGGCGCTTATATAGATGCCCCGTATCGCGAAGTGAGGATTGCGACGAGCGCTCACTGGGTACAAAACGAGGCCGTTGATGAGGTCAACTCCGCGCTCGGCAGTTTTCTTGACGCGCCCTAGTCGGCACGCAATGAAACTTTGAGCTGACGAAACGTCCAATGGAAGATACGAGTAAAGAGATTCTGTACGCGGTCGAGGGGGCGCTGGCGCGCATCACGCTCAACCGCCCGGCGAAGCGCAACGCCCTGAACGACGCGCTCGTCAGTGGTCTCAAGGATGCTCTGCGTAGAGTTGAGGACGAGACGGCTGTCAGCGTCGCATTGATAACAGGCGCGGGCGCGGATTTTTGTTCGGGCGCTGATCTCTCTGCGCTTCAGAGGATTTCTGAAAGCTCCGTCATGGAGAATTTGGAGGACGCGAAATCACTGATGGAGTTGTTCGCAATGATTCGCCGTGTGCGCGTTCCGGTCATCGCCGCCGTGCGCGGCCGCGCGCTCGCAGGCGGGTGCGGGCTCGCTACTGCCTGCGATATGGTGCTCGCTTCCAAGTCGGCGCGCTTTGGTTATCCTGAGGTGAAGATAGGGTTCGTCCCGGCGATGGTGATGGCTATTCTCAGGCGCAACGTCTCGGAGAAACGCGCCTTCGAGTTGATTACGCGCGGGGCTGAAATAAGCGCGACCGAGGCCGAACGCATAGGCCTCGTCAACCACGTCTTCGACGACGCGGCTTTTGAATCCGAGGTGGACGCTTACGTCGAAGGCTTCGGGAAGGCAAGCCGCTCGGCCGTCATGCTCTCCAAACGCCTGCTTTACCAGATGGACGCCATGAGCTTCGATGCGGCGCTTCAATCGGGCGTCGATGTCAACACGATCGCGCGCATGACGGAGGATTGCCGGGCCGGAATCGAACGTTTCCTCAAGAAAGAATAGGGCCTCCGGTTATCAAGCTCAATTGCGCTCGGCCGCGATTCGGCAGGCGTAGTCGAGCACCGGATCATGGACTCGATTAACGAGGCCGATCTCCATCGCTTCGCTTCCCGTAACGCGCCGCGCCGTCAATAGAATCTCCAGAGCGCGATTCATCCCGACCAGACGCGGAAGACGCTGCGTGCCGCCCCATCCAGTGATGATGCCGAGTCGCGCGCCTGGATGTGCAAACTGTGCGTCGCGCGATGCGTAGCGAAGATCACAGGCGAGCGCCAGGTCAAGACCGCCTCCCATGCAGTAACCATTGACGGCCGCGATGGTCAACTGTCTTGCGCCTGCGATTTTACCAAACAGCAGTTGCCCGCGCCGCGCGTACTCATGAGCGGAAGCGGGCTTGAGCTGCGAGAGCTCGCGTATGTTTGCGCCGGAAGC
>DASQYE010000766.1:0-2765 GCA_035639355.1 Pyrinomonadaceae bacterium | reverse complement strand
TCGACGGCGTCTACTCTCTTAAAGAGCCTAAGCGGCGCTATCCGAACGGGTCTCTGGCGGCGCACGTGCTCGGCTTCGTGGGCCTGGACGAAGTGGGCCTGGCGGGCGTCGAGCAGGCTTATGACGAGCGCGTGCGCGGCGAGGCCGGAAGCGTCTTCGTCGAAACCGATGCGCGTCGCCGTCCTTACAGCAGCTTTGAAACGGGCGCGCGTCCGGGCCAATCGCTCGTGCTCACCATAGACCAGGTCATACAGTACAGGACGGAGCAGGCGCTCTTCGGCGCGGTCGAGCGGGCGCACGCCAAGTCGGGAACGGCCATCGTGCTCGACCCGCACACGGGCGATATACTGGCGCTCGCCAATGCGCCGACCTTTGATCCGAACGACGCGCTCTCTTCGTCGGCGGAGGAGCGCGCCAACCAGGCGCTCCAAAATATTTACGAGCCCGGCTCGACCTTCAAGATCGTCGCCTACTCGGCGGCCATAGAGAAGGGCCTGGTCAAGCCGGACGATCGCATCGATTGCCAGATGGGCTCGATAACTGTGGCGGGCCGCGTCATCCACGATCATCACGCGTTCGGCTCCCTGACGATTTCCGAGGCGCTGGCGAAATCCTCCAACGTGGCGGCCATCAAGTTAGGGCTGCGCTTGGGCGACGACGCGATGTACGAACAGATGAAGCGCTTCGGCTTCGGCTCGCGCACCGGGGTGGAGTTGGCCGGAGAGACTAACGGGCTCGTGCGCGCCGTCGCTCGCTGGCAGCCCTCTTCGATCGGCTCGATCGCCATCGGTCAGGAGGTCGGCGTCACGCCTTTGCAGATGGCAGCGGCCTTCGGCGCGATCGCCAACGACGGGCTGCGGGTCGCGCCGCACCTGGTGCGCGAGATACGCGCCGACGACGGCTCCGTTCTCTTTCAGGCGAACCCGGAACAGCACCGCGTTGTGAGCCAGGAGACGGCGCGAACGCTGCGCGGCATGTTGGAGGGCGTCACCGTCAGCGGCACGGCCAAGCAGGCACAGCTCAACGGCTACACGGCCGCGGGCAAGACCGGCACGGCGCAGAAGATAGACCCCGCGACCAGGGCTTATTCCAAGACCAAATTCATAGGCTCGTTCGTCGGCTTCGCGCCGGTAGAAAATCCGGCGGTCGTCATCATCGTCGTGATGGACGAGCCACAGGGCGCTTATCACGGCGGCGATGTCGCCGCGCCCGTCTTTCGCGAGATCGCCGAGCAGGTTTTGCCCGCGCTACAGGTTGCGCCGGACACGGACTTGAGGACAGCGCCGGGCCCGGACTTGCTCGCGCAAACTCCGCGCTCGGCGGCCGCCCTGGCCGAGCTGCGCGAAGGGCTTGCGCGCGACGAAGAGCAACGACGCGCAACCTTGCCGCAGGTCGCCGCCGGGGACGCGGCAGGCGCGGGCATGAGCGGAGTCATCTATGCCGCTTCGACGCGCCGCGCCGTCTTGATGCCCGACCTGCGCGGGCGCAGCGTGCGCGACGCCGCGCGCATCTGCGCGCAGCTGGGCTTGCAGTTGGAGGCGCGCGGTGAAGGCTACGCCCTTGAGCAGAGCCCTGCGGCGGGCGCGGAGGTCAACTCAGGCCAGGTCGTGCGAATTGATTTCGGCAGAAGCGAGTGAAGCCGATTTTGGATTTTTGATTTTTGGATTGGCGAGCGAGCAACAGTTGAAGGCCTCGATTCCAAGATTCAAGACCGACGGAAAGCGTTAATCTAAAATCCAAAATCTAAAATCCAAAATGGCTATGTTCCCCCAGGAAAAACGGTCGCGCGCGGGTCATGGAGTCAGAGAGAGAATTGTCGCTTGCAGGAAGCGTTTGCGTAGAGAGCGGGCAACGCAAAGAGACGCATCCGGCGCTGAGAGCGAGCCGGAAGGGGCGGCGGCCGCTCCAGGCGTGCACGCATTTGACAGTAGTCGGCGCGCGACCGAAGATGCTAAGACGGTTTCAAATTCGGCCGAGGCATCCGTAAGCTGGACGGGGCGTGGAGCGGCGGAGGCGGTTGATCGCCCGTTGCCTCGAAGCGCAGGATTCAGCACGGAGGAAGAGATCGTCAGGGCGTGAATATCAGGACTGCGGCGAACTTAATGGGCGCGACGGCCACGGCCGTCGGGGCCGAGTTGCTTGATAAGGAGATCAAGGACTTTTCGATCGACTCGCGTGCGACTGCGGCGGACGAGCTTTTCTTCGCCCTCTCGCAAGGTGATTACGAGCGGGCCGGTTTCAACGGTACGTTTCTGGACGCGCACCGATTTATCCCCGAAGCGTTCGAGCGCGGCGCGATAGCGGCCGTGGCTCGCGCCGAACGCGTTCGCGGCGATTCCTATTTAGCGTCGCTCGGTTCGCGCCTGCTGCTGGTTGACGACTGTATCGCCGCTTTGCAGGCGCTCGCGCGCCGCGTCTACGAAGCCTGGGGCAGGCCCGTAGTCGCAATCACGGGCAGCGCCGGCAAGACGACGACGAAGGATCTGGTTGCGCACCTGCTCGGCTCTGACGGAAGGCGCGTCTTGAAGAGCGAGCGCAACTATAACAACGGTCTGGGCCTTCCCCTCTCGGTTCTGCAAATGGTGACTGAGGGGAGGAGCCCGGACGAGTTCGACGTGGCCGTGCTGGAGATGGGAATGTCATCACCCACCAACGAGATCGCGCGACTGTGCCGGATTACGCCGCCGGACATCGGCGTCGAGCTACTGGTCGCGCCCGTGCATCTCGAACACCTCGGCACGATTGAAAACATCGCGGCGGCGAAA
>DASQYE010000765.1:0-3815 GCA_035639355.1 Pyrinomonadaceae bacterium | reverse complement strand
TTGCGTGGCCTCTTATGCCCGATCACGTCGAGTCGGCTAGATTTCTGGCGCCCCGCGCGCTGTTAAATTTGATTTTAGTGACGCTTGGAGCGGCATTAACTCTGTTTTCCTGGGCATTCGTGGGGGGCCAGGCCCGGTTTGAAAGCTATTTCGTCATCAATTGCTATTACGTAGGCGTCTCGATTATTTTTATGACGCTAATAATCGTTTGCGCCCTTGGCATCGTCAAGATTTTTGACCCGGCTCTTTACGCGCTCCTGTCCCAAACTTCCATACATATACAATTTCCAAATGAGAAATTAAATGAATTAATCTATGGCTCCGGCGACCAGACGCACTCGGTAGTGTTTTTAATTTACACTGCGATTGTACAAGTTGGATTTATTGCAGTATCACTTTGGTTATTTCTAGGTTGGGGAGCGTTTCGAGAGATAAACGGACTCTCGAAATTGAAATCATTTATAGCAGGAATGATATTCATCTTTTTCACTTTGATTACGTTACCCATCGCGTTGCTCATACAATTTGCAATGGATTGATCTCGCTGGCGGCCCCGAACCCTGGCCCGTCCGTCCGGCGCTCCTGTCCGGCGCTCGTCTTGACTCTACTCAATATCAACGTAATATCTAAAGGTTCCGTTCGAGAAACTTTCTGAAGCGCCGCGCCCGTTCGAGCTTTTTTACAGGCGCTGGCGTCATCTGCCACTTTATGAAGCTTTCGCGCTGGCGTCCGGCTCTCGTTGCAGGCGTCGCCGTCATGTTCCTGTCGCTCTACCCGCAGCTTGAGCTATGGCTCGCGCATGATCGAAGCTGGAATGGCGCTTACGCCTATTATGACATAGACGAGGAGGCGTATTCGGCCTACCTTAATGCGCTGATCGAGGGACGCCCCCGTCGTAATGACCCGTACACGGGGCGCGATGCGAGTGCGAGCGCGCCCCTGCCCGAATCGCTCTTCTCGATCCAGTTTCTTCCGGCCTACGCGGTGGCGCTTGCGGCGCGCGCCCTGGGCCTTTCGGCTTCGAGTGCCTTTATCGCGCTGGCCTTCATCGTCCCGCTGGCTTCGGCGCTGGCCGTGTTCTGGCTGCTGCTCACGATCACGGGCGAAGAACGCCTCGCGGCGACAGGCGTCATGGTCGCGCTTTGTCTGGGCACGCTCGCCTCCGCGCAGGGAGCGGCGCAAGCCCTTCTCGGAGGCGAGGCCGCCTATATCTATCTTCCTTTCCTGCGCCGTTATGTGCCGGGCGTGCCGTTCCCGCTCTTCTTCATCTTCTGCTGCCTGGTCTGGCGCTCGTTTACGGCAAAGAGCGTGCGCGCGTCGCGCCTTCATGCCGTCAGCGCGGGGCTGATATTCAGCCTCCTGGTCTTCTCCTATTTTTACTTGTGGACTGCCGCCGCCGCCTGGCTCGTATGCGTCGCGCTCGTTTGGCTGGCGGCGCGGCCCGAGGGCTGGCTGCGCGATGCCAGGTCGCTCTTCATCGTCAACGTCTGCGCTTTGGTCGCGCTTCTCTTATATGCGCTCATGCTGTCGAAACGCTCGCCGACGATGGACGACGTTCAGGCTTTGACGCTCTCGCACGCGCCCGATCTGTTTCGCACGACGGAGATAATAGGGGTGATTGTCTGCGCGTTGTTGGCCTGGGGCGTGCGGCTGGGCGCGATTGAATGGCGCGACCGCGCCGTGCTCTTCACGGCTTCGCTGGCGCTCGTCCCCGTCGCCGTCTTCAACCAGCAAGTCATCACGGGGCGCTCCCTACAGCCTTTCCACTACGAGCAGTTCATAGTCAATCACGTCGCGCTGGTGGCACTGGTGCTGGCCGCCTGGCTCGTCCGTGGCAAGCGCAGGCTTGCCGGCGTGAGCGCCGGGCGGAGGATTCCGGGCGGCGTACTCGTCATCATTGCGCTTCTTGCCTTCGCCTGGGGTCTGGTTGAAGCGAAGGTGGCGACCGGCATCCTAGCAGACCACAACCGGCTCAGGGACGATGCGATCCCCGTCGCCAGACGGCTGGCCGAACTCGCGCGCGCCACGGCCGTAGAAAAGGGCTTTGAGCGCGAGATAGTTCTATCGACGCACGTGGTGCACGCCGACAACCTGCCGACGGTCGCGCCGCAGGCGATGCTCTGGGCATTGCACATGCGCGTCTTCCCAGGCGTCACGCTGGCCGAGAACAAAGAGCGCTTCTACCAGCACCTATACTATTCGGGAATCGACGAGAGGCGCTTTCTGGAAGCGCTCGGCAATTACAGCTTCGAGTACCGCATAGGGCTCTTCGGCCAGGAGCGCATCAATCGCACGCTGACCACCGATTTGAAGCCGATCACGGCCGAAGAGATTCGATACGAGGCGGGCCTATACCTGGACTACGTGGAATCCTTCGACCGCGAGCGGGCCGCGCAGTGGCCGCTCTCCTACGTGATCGCATGGGCCCAGGACGACCCCGACTTCAAGAACCTGGATCGCTGGTACGAGCGCGACGAGGGCGAGCGCATAGGCAACTTCGTACTCTATCGCGTGAGGCTGCGGCCGTAGAAAATAGGGCCGTCTTCCGTTAATCTATAGAGCAGGGGCCGATTATGACGAACTTCATCTCAAGATCAATCGCTTCGTTGATATGTCTGTGTGCGCTCTGGTCGTCGTCTGGCGCGCAAACCGTCCCCACGCCACAGAACAGTCCGCCGCCGCCGAAGAAGATCAACGAACGCCCGGCCGATTCCGTTGCGCCCGTGCCTGAGCCGTTCGACAACGCATCCGTGGAGAAAATGGCGGCCCAGTGCGTAAGGCTTGAGACCGAGGCCGGCGTGATTGAGATGGAGATGCTGGCCGAGACTGCGCCGGAAACCGTGCGAAACTTTCTGAACCTGGCGGCGACGGGCGCTTTCGACACGACTACGTTCCACCGCGTAGTCAAAGGCTTTGTGATCCAGGGCGGTAATCTGGCGACGCGACAGACCATCACGCCCGAGATCGTCAGAAGGGCTTCGCGCACGATTCCGGACGAGCCCAATCTGGTCAAGCACGTTCGCGGCATAGTCTCCATGGCACGCACAGACCGGCCCCGCACAGCGACGACCAGCTTCTTCATACTCGTCGGCAACGGCGCGCATCTGGACGGTACGTTCGCCGCCTTCGGTCGCGTCACGCGCGGGCAGGAGGTCGTGGATGCCATCAACAGCGCGCCCGCCGAAGGCGAAAAGCCCGAAAAACCCGTCCGCCTCGCACGCGCCGTCGTCTCGGCGTGCCCGCCGCCCGCCGCGCCGAAGCAATGACCTCAGACCCGCAGCCCTCCCAGCCGGATTAAAGTGAGACGCATCCTTGACGAGACGCGTCTCACTTGACTAAGTGGATGATACCTGTGAGAGAGTTGCGTCAGGTCAAGACGCGTTTCGGCGCTGTGAGCGCCTTTTAAGATCGGCGGATGCATGATGGCGAGAGTGGTCTCTCGCGTGTACCGGTCGAAGAGGAGCAAGAGAGAGATGCGAATGCCGATTGCCCTGTTGGGCGCTGCTTTTATTCTGCTCGTCGTATTGGACGCTTTTGAAACCATCGTCCTGCCGCGCCGTGTGACGCGCCGCTTTCGCGTGACGAAGATGTTTTACCAGGCGACGTGGCGGCCCTGGTCTGCGATTGCCCGTCGTATGCGGGGCAAGAAGCGGCGCGAGTCGTTCCTAAGCTTCTTCGGGCCGCTCTCGCTGCTGGCACTGTTGACGGTCTGGGCCTTCGGCCTCATCCTGGGCTTCGGCCTGATGCACTGGTCGCTCGGCTCCAGGCTCAATGTGCCGGACGAGACCGCAGGCTTTGTCACTTACCTGTACATG
>DASQYE010000764.1:0-8501 GCA_035639355.1 Pyrinomonadaceae bacterium | reverse complement strand
CTTCGCCGCGCGCCGCGTGCAGGCGGCCAAGGTTGTAGCTCGCTTCGCCGTAACGAAAATTCTCCTGCCGGAGCGCCTTCGAGAGGGCTTCGAGAGCTTCCGTCCAGCGTTTGCCTCGCATGAGCACGACGCCCAGGTTGTTCAGAGCGCGCGCGTAGTTGCCGTGGCGCTGGTCGATCGCTTTCCGGTAAGCCTCTATCGCCCCGTCCGTATCGCCGAGTCGCGCCAGAGCGTTGCCTATGTTATAGAAACCGACCGGGTCAACCCTTTCATCTACGGCCATCGCGCGCAATTCCTGGATCGCTTCGCTCTTGCGATTCAAGGCGACGAGATAATCTGCCAGCGTTCGTTGCAAACGGGCACGCTCGCTCTTGTCCGTCGCTTCGCTGATCTGCGCGCGCAAGGCGCTGAGACGGTCGCCCTTCTGCGTCCTGTCGGGCGTCGGCGCAGGTTCTTCCGCTTCGGCGCTAGACGGTTGAACGGGCTCCTCCTGCGTGTCAGCGGCGCTGGCCGAATCGCTCGCCGTGGGGCTGCCGCCTCCTCTCCGCTCCGAAGGATTGCCGCTCTCGTTGGCGGCCGCCGACACGCGGCGGGCGCGCGTTCGAGAGTTGACCGGCGCTGTCTTCTGCTCACGCGCGCCGGACGTGGGAGCGACGCCCGCGCCCGCCTGACCATGTGCGGCTGCGACGCAGAAAGTGAGCCCGTATATGACGATCGAGGATGCGCGCCGGGCAAACGAGAGCGTCGATTGAATGTTGACCCAGGCGCGTCCCCGTAAAGAGATTTGATCCCGCATAACCACTGCCTCCAAAAGGCTCCGGGCTTTCAGCCCGTAAACCGTCCACGGTCGAAAGATTCTACGGCCTCTTCACTTTTGGCGCTTCAGCTCGGGCGGTCTCTTCGGGGCCGTTGGGGCGTAGGCGATGATAGTGCCGCCGAAACCGACCGCCCAGCCGCGCTCGCGGTTGACGAAGAAGAGGCGTTCGAGCGGGTGCGTCGTGCCGCTAGCTTCCCTGGCCCAGCGCCGCCCGCCGTCCTTAGTGTGGATCACAGTCCCCTCGGCTCCCACGGCCCAGCCCTCCAAAGCATCCAGGAATCTCACGTCGTAGAGGTCTGCCGAGACATTGGAGACTTGCGCGCGCCAGTTGCGCCCGCCGTCCGTAGTCGCAAACACGCGCCCCTCCCCGCCCACGGCCCAACCGCGCCACCTGTCTACGAAAGAGACGGCCGTGAAGCGCACCTCGCTTGGGCCCATGATCGTGCCTGCGCGCCAGGTCTCTCCGCCGTCGGATGTCTGTAGCAGGGTTGCGCCCGCGCCCACGATCCAGCCTTCCGTACCATTGAGGAACGCGCCGCCGAGCAGCAGGTGATGTGTCGGCACGCGCTGTCGCACCCAGCTCTGCCCGCCGTCGCGCGTAGCGAAGAGCGCGCCCGCCTCGCCAAAGGCCCAGGCTCTTCCCCCCCCTGTGAAGAGGGCGCGCACGAGACGCGCGTCGGCGTCCATCCCGCTCACATCGACGCGCCGCCAGGTCGCGCCGCCGTCCGTGGTATTCATCAGGTAGGCGCGCGGCTCGTCCTTCTCTTTGAGCAGGTAGATGCTTCTCTCGCAAACCAGCCAGCCATGCCTCTCGTCTGCGAAATAGAGATCGCGCAGCGCGTCATCGGTCGGGCGACGCATCACAACCCAGCTCTGCCCGCCGTCCGTGGTCGCCAGCAGCGCGCCGCTGCCGCCTACGGCCCAGCCCCTCTGCTCGTCCAGAAAATAGACTGCATGCAGCCAGGCCATAGTGCCCGTCCGCTGCCTGCTCCATGCTGCGCTCGCGGCCGACGCGACAGTCGCGCACAATACGACCAGCACCAACGAAACTAAGGAAAGAGGGCGGAGGGAAGAGGGATGAAGATTAAAACCACTCAATTTAAGTCGCCACGTTTTCATCCCTCATCCCTCCGCCCTCATCCCTTGTTTTCATCCTTCCGCCTTCATCCTTGCACTTGGGCGTCGGGCGGCGCTCAGGTGGCGCAGCAGCGCGAGCACGGGCGAGACATCGCGCCCGAGCGTAAAGGCCTGCTCGGCGGCGGTCGTAATACACTGGACGGGTTCTGGCCGAACGGTCTCTTCGGCGCATTTGGCGCAGAGGTTATTGCCGTAGAGCTTTTGCAGGAGATTGTGAGCGTCCGTTTTGCCCAGCAGCGCGAGCACTTCGCCGGGCGGCGCTTTCAAGCCTTCGGCGAGGCGCAGCGCGCTCTCAAGGTTGATGTTCGTAATGACGGAGGTCTGGAGCTTGGATAGCAAGCCCTGATCGAAACCGGTCTGCCGGCAGAAGTCCACTTGCTTGAGGCCCAGCTCGCGCATCCTGTCGGTGATGAATTGCGCCAGCGGCGTCGGCTGATACCCGTCTCTTTTTACCATCTTTTCGCCCTCTCGAAAGCAAGGATGAAGGCGGAAGGCGGAAGGATGAAAGTTTGATTGCTCAACTTGAATAGTTCAATCAACGCAGCCATGCTTTCATCCTTGCGGCCTTCCGCCTTCATCCTTGTTCTTACCATCCTCCGGTGAAGATGCGCGCGAAGCTGAGGATCGGCAGGAGATTCATGACCTCTTTGAACTTCTTGAAAGTGTTGCCGGGGACGATGACCTGATCGCCGGGCGCTAGGTAGGCCATCTCTTTGGCCCGCCCGCGCTCTATCTCTTTGATATTGACGCGAATCGGATTGAGCGTGCCGTCGGCGCGGCGGCGCAGGATCATCACCTTGCTCTTATCGCCAGTGTCGAGCACGCCGCCGGCTTCGGCCAGCGCCTCGTAGACGCTCAAGCGACGCGTCATAATCCTGATGCCCGGCTGGGCCACGTCGCCCAGCACGCTGAAGCGAGCAGACTGTGCCTTCTCCAACGCGACCGTGATCTTAGGGTCGATGATGTATTCGTCCAGCCGTTTGGTCAGCTCCTCCGCGACCTGCTCGGTCGTCTTGCCGGCGACGAGGATCCCCTCTGGGACCAGAGGATAATTTATCTTGCCGTTGGGCGGAACGATGATGCCCCCCCTCGAATAACGATCCTGGCCGAAGACCGTCACGGAGATAACGTCTTCGGGGCCGAGACGGTAGGTCGTCAGATAGTTGTTGTAGTAGGGCAGCACGGCCGCCTCATCTTCGGACGCCTGCTCGCGGCGTCCCGCCTGCATCTCGGGCGAAAGCTCCGTCCGGGCCTCGTTTACATCGTCCGGCTCGAGTCTCTCCGTGGTCGCCGGAGCAGCAGCGGCTGCGGGCGCAACGGCCCCGTCACCGGGCTTCGACGCCTCGGGCTTAGAGGTTTCGGGTTTCGACGCCTCGGGTTTCGACGGATCGTCCTGCGCGCGAACGCCTGCGCCCGTCGTCGCCACCAGGACGAGCAGTAGGGCGAGCGCCGCCGCGTTGGGCTTTGCTTGTAACTTCATCTGACTGACACCTCCAGAAAGCGTGGCGGTCACGGTCGCCCGCCAGAGAGGATGGCCCTCTCTAGCGCGCGCCGCGACCGAAAAGAATCGTCTTGATGGTCTCGAACAGTATCGCTGCGTCGAGCGCCAGGCTTTGATTCTTAATGTAATAAAGATCGTACTGAAGCTTTTGCCGCGCGTCTTCGATCGAAGAGCCGTATGGGTATTTGATCTGTGCCCAGCCGGTGAGTCCCGGCGCGATCAGGTGACGCTGCTCGTAATAGGGAATCTCCTGGGCGAGCTGTGCGACGAAGTGCGGGCGCTCGGGGCGCGGGCCAACGAAGCTCATCTCGCCCTTGAGTATGTTCCAGAACTGCGGTATCTCATCGACGCGTATCTTTCGTATGATGCGCCCGACGCGCGTCGCGCGGTCGTCATCCGTCTTGGCCCAGATGGGCCCGTCCTTCTCCGCATCCACACGCATCGAGCGAAACTTCATCAGGACGAACGGCACGCCGTTTTTGCCCACGCGCTCCTGTTTGTAGAGGACGGGGCCGCGTGATTCCAGCTTGATGAGAATCGCCGCCAGGATAGCCACCGGCAATGAAAGAATCGCGCCCATGAGGGCGACCGTGCGATGCATGGCGACGCGCGTCAGAGCGTTGAGACGATTCTGGCGGCCGCGCCCGGAGAAGATGAGCCAGCTCGGCCGCATCATGTCCAGGTGGACGCGGCCCGTCAGGCGCTCGTAAAAGGAGGCGCATTCTTCTATGGAGACGTTCCCCGAAAGGCTCAGGTCCAGAAGCTGCTCGGTGGGAAACTGCCCGCGCCGCTCGCCCAGGGCGACGACGATGCGGTCTATGTTGTCGCGCTTAACTATCGAAGCCAGCTCGGTCGTCAGACCTACGACGCGCGGGTTGATTAGACTGCGGCCCACCATCTCGGGGTCTGTGTCCACAAAGCCTATGACGCGATAGCCGGCGTCTCGCCTTTCCAGGGCCTCGCGCGCGACCTCTATGGCGGACGCGCCGGAGCCGACGATCAGTATGCGCTCGCCTATGTGCGGGTGGCCCAAAAACCAGTGAATAGTCACGCGCCACCCGACCATCAGCGCCAGCGCGAGCGGCAGCGTGATCGAAGAGATGCCGCGACCGATCATCATCTGCGGCAGCGCGTACATGACGAGCGCCAGCGCGACCCACGCCAGCCCCAGAGCCTGTATCAATCGTAAGACCAGCTCGCGCCGGTCGTGCATCACCACGAAATCGTAGAGGTCGTAGAGGTAGAAGGCGCACAGGCAGAAGGTTGTGGCGAGCGCGATCTTGTAGAATCCGTAGCTGCGTAGCAGCTGTTCTTCGGCTCCCAAGACCCCCAGGCGCAAATACACGGCCGTAATCATCGAGACGAAGAGCAACATGGCTTCGACGATGACCAGCAGGATAGTCCGTGTATTGATGCGCGGGAGTTTCAAGTGAGCGCCGGAACCTCCTCTCCCTCTTTCATGGTCGTCTTCGCGCCCGGCGGCGCGACCTCATCCTTGCGGCGATTGTAGCGCCGCTGGTAATAGTAGGAGCTTTCGTCCAACTGCTCGTCGGCGCGGTTCAGCACGACGCCGAGCATGCGCTCTCTGGGGAGTTGTTCGAGCAGGCGATCCACCGACGCGTAGCGCGTCTTCCCGGCGCGCACCACCAGCAGCGCCCCGTCGGCGCGATTGATGAGCACGGTGGCGTCCGTGAATATGCCTAGCGGCGGCGCGTCTATGATGACGTAATCGAACATGCGCCGCACTTCCGAGAGGATGCGCCCGAACTTTGGCCCGGAGAGCAATTCGGCCACGTCGTCGCGCGCCACGCCGCCGGGCAGTAGATGAAGCCCGGCCGGCTCCAGGCGGATAATAGACTCTTCGAGCGTCGCTTCGCCCGCGAGCACCTCGGAGAGACCGACCGTCGGCTCCATTCCCAGATAGTCTGTCGCGCAAGGCTGGCGCAGGTCGCTATCTATGAGAAGGGCGCGCACGCCGTCGGTCTGTGCCAGCAGCCAGGCCAGGTTCAGGGCCGTCAGGGTCTTGCCCTCGGCCACGCCCGCGCTGGTGATGACGAAGGCTTGCATTTTCTTGCGCTCGCCCGCCTGAAGCACGCGCGTGCGAAGCGAGCGGAACTGCTCGCAGTAGGCCGAGCGCGGCTGCGTGACGGCGACCAGATGTGGCTCGACGCGCGCCGGGGAGATGTCTTCAGAGACAAACTCCGCCGGTACGCGCGCCGACCCGGCAGCGTCCAAAGTTGCCCCAGCAGCACGCGAAGCCTTTTCGCCGGGGAGTGCCGACCCGACTCGTTCCTCGGTGTGCGCAGTGGACGCTGAATCGTGCGCCGACGGCCCTTCCGGCGGCGGCGCGTTAAAGAGCGATGAGCGATCCCACGGATGCTCGCTGCTGCCAGGGGCGGGCGCGACCTCCGCGCCGGGCGTCTTCCGTTTAGCGCCGCGCTTCCCGCCCTCTTTGGCATCCTGTTTCTTCTTGCCAGCGCCGTTATTGTCGGCGGCGCTCGCGCGTTTCATTGCATCGTAAACTCTGCCCATCACATGTTCCTCAAGAGACCTGAACGACGAAAGGCAGCACCGACCTCCTCGGTGCTGGGTGTTGCGAACTCTTCTTCTTTACGG
Source organism: Pyrinomonadaceae bacterium (assembly GCA_035639355.1). Classification (GTDB taxonomy): domain Bacteria; phylum Acidobacteriota; class Blastocatellia; order Pyrinomonadales; family Pyrinomonadaceae; genus DASQYE01. Next base: position 2,430 of record DASQYE010000764.1, on the reverse strand, counting down.
TCGGCAGCATCTTTTGCAGCAGCAGCGCGCGGCGCGCTTTCCGCAGGCGCTCCGGTGGCCGGGCCCGCCATTGCCGCTGCGGCTCCTGCGGCCGGCGGTGCTGTGCCCGTAGACCATAACTCTGCGCGTCCGGCGGCGGTGAAGATGCGGGCGGGGGCTTCGCGCTCCTCGCCCATCTGGCGGCCGCGATCCGCGCGCGGCAGCATGTCGAAGGTCTCTGCGACCTCCTCTATGATGGCGCGGCCGATGACTTGCTCGCCGGCGGCGTAGCCCGTCAGCAGAGCGTTATCGCAGAGATTGTTGATGTTGCGCGGGATGCCCTCGGAACAGCGAAAGATGAAATCGATCGCGCCGGGCGAGAAGATGTCGGTGCGCTCTGCGCCCGCCACCAATAGGCGCGCGAAGATGTAATGGCCCGTCTCTTCGACGTTCGGCAGCGGCTTGATCTCGCAACGCAGGGCGATGCGCTGCTTGAGCTGGCGCAAATCAGGATTATTGAGCACATCGCGCAGCTCTGGCTGGCCCGTCAAAACGATCTGCAACTGCTTGGCCGAATCCGACTCGAAGTTCGAGAGCAGGCGTATCTCTTCGAGCACGTGGGGCGTGAGCCCCTGCGCCTCGTCTATGATAAGGACGGTGCGAAGCCCACGCGAATGGCGCGCTTCCAGAGTGCGGCCGAGCGCGATCAAAAGCTCTGATTTCGTCTCCCACTGCTGCACGTCCAGCAGCGTCGTCACGTGCTGGTAGAACTCCGGCACGGTCAGGCGCGGGTTGAAGATGTAGGCGACGAGCACCGTGCGTTCAAGCCGCTGCATCATCCATCTGAGGACGGTCGTCTTTCCCGTCCCGACTTCGCCCGTGACGACGATCAACCCTTTGCCCATCTCGATGCCGTAATGCAGGTTCGCCATCACCTCCTTGTGCGAAGGGGTGAAGTAGATGAAGCGCGGATCGGGCGTCAGCGCGAAGGGCAGCTCTTTTAAGCTGTAGAATTCTCTGTACACTCTCTTTTCAACCTCCGTGTCGCTCGGTGTTCGCATAGATTAACGGCGACACGCTACGGTATGACGAGTAACCTTTTGTGCTAACTCAAAAACCTGTCAAAAATGTGCGAGGCCCTGAGCGCGAGCGCAAGCGCCGGAATGCTCACGACGGTGACGGCGATGCCTGCGGCCAGCGCCAGCCTTCGACGCATGGGGATACGGAGCGCCTCCTGCGGCGTCAAAAGCTCCGGGACGGAGACGAGCACGGGCAGGCCCGTGTAGTGCTCCGCGTCCTCGGTCGTTTGAATCGTCAGCAGCCTTGGCACTTCAAAGACGGCGGCCAGAAAGAGGCCGACCGCGAGGCCCAGGCCGAGGCCGAGCATCATTAGAAACGGCCGTTTGGGCGCGACGGGCCGCGACGGCAGGTTGGCCGGGTCGATCACCTGTATGGTTTCGCCCTGCTGGTTGACCTGCACGTTGGCGACCAATTCGGCGTCGTTTGATTTCTTTAACAGATCATCGTAGTTCCCTTTTTTCGTCATGTATTCACGATTCAAGACTTCCAGGGCCACTTCAGCGCCGGGCACGCCGTTGATGCGCTCGTTAAGCTCGCCTATCTGTACTTCGGATTGAGCGAGAGCGGTTTCCTGCCGCTTGATCTCGTTGTCTACGCGCTGAATGTCGCTCTGGAGCCCGCTGATGCGTAGATCAGGGCGCTCGGCGATCCTGCGTCTGATCTCTTCGTTCTTGGCCTCGGCCTCCTTGACCATTTCATCCATCTGCCGGACGGTAGCATCCAGCTCGGCCTGTTTAGATTTAACGTCCGGGTTCTGCGGCCTGAGCGTCGTCAGCATGTTCTGTATCTCGGCTTCGAGCGTCACCTTGCGCTGCACGAGTTGGCCGTAGCGGGCTGTCTCTTTGACGTCCGTGCGAATCTCGCTGACCTCTGCTTTGTCTATCTCGAACTGCTGCTGAAGAGCATTGAGCTGTGTGCTCAGGGCGGTGCGGCTATCGCGCAGCCGGCCCAGCTCCGCGATGAGCGCCTTCTGCTGTTCACGGAGGCCCGTCAGCCGGCTCAAGAGAGCGCCGACCTGCGAAGGCAGGTTGTCCATGTGCTGCTGCATGTATTCGAGCCGCTTCTTGTCTATGTCGTCCAGCTCCTGCTTGACCTGGGCCAATTGCTGCTCGAAGAACTGCTTGGTCTGGGTCGAGGTGGTCACGGTGGCCTTCGTCTGCGCGTCTATGAACTTGCTCGCCAGCTCGGCCGTCACCGCCTGCGTCGTGCGTGGGTCGCGCCCGCGATAGGTGATATTGAAGCCGTTAGTGATGTCGTTGCGGCTCGTGTTGACCTCGACGCGGATGTCCTTGCGCATATTGTCGATGACGGTTTCCATTGGCTCGCCGCGCAAACGCTCCTGCTGGTAGATACCGTATCTCTCGACCAGGG
>DASQYE010000763.1:0-5067 GCA_035639355.1 Pyrinomonadaceae bacterium | reverse complement strand
AGCTATTGCGGTCTAGAGACTTGGAGCGCAGCAGCTCAGCCCCGGCGTGTATGAAGGGGACTCCCTCGCCGAGCGTCACTATGCTCAAGCCCAGATTCTGCATACGCACGCGCTCTTGCATGGTGGCGCTCGTGGGCGCTTTGAGCTGTATGGAATCGAACAGAGTCTCGTTGTCGTGCGCTTCGATATAGGAGATGACCTCCTGCGGGTCGGCCGTGTAACCTGCCGGCTGGCCGTTGTAATCGATTTGAGCGCCGGTCACAAGATTTCCGAAGCGATCCTCCAGGGGGAAGCCTGCTAGATTGCCCGCCAGACCGACGCGTATCCAGTCCATTTCTTGCAGAAGGCGTGCGCGCTGGTCTGCGAGCGAGCCCTGGTTGGTCGCGTTCGGGTCGTAGAACAGGCCGTTGATGAAGCCCTGCTCCTGTATGCCGCTGAAGGGGCCGCCGCCGCGCACGCCGTCGCGCATGCGGTCGCTGAAAGTCCCGATGCCTGTGCCCGCCATATTGAGCTGCGTCGCGTTGACGCCCCGCGCATTATTGGCAACCTCTCCAAAGTTCCATCCCTCGCCGTAGAGATAGATCTTCGAGCCGTCAACGCCGTCCTGCGCAACCGTGAGAGCGTCGAGCGCCTGGCGCAGCTTCACCATGTTGCGCTTCATATGGTGGCCCATCAGGTCGAACCGGAAGCCGTCGACCTTGTACTGCCTGGCCCACGTCACCACTGAGTCGATCATCAACTTCTCCATCATGTCGTGCTCGGTGGCGGTGTTCTGGCAACAGCTGCTCGTCTCTACGTTCCCGTCACCGTTCAGGCGGTGATAGTAGCCCGGCACGACTTTATCGAGCACTGACTTGTCGTTCTGGCCGGCGGAGTTGGTGTGGTTGTAGACAACGTCCATCACCATGTGCAGACCGTTCTGGGCGAGCGATTGCACCATCTGGCGGAACTCAAGAATGCGCGCGGAGCCGTCCGGGTTGGTCGAGTAGCTGCCCTCCGGCACGGTGTAGTGCCAGGGGTCATAGCCCCAGTTATAAGCGTCAGTGTTGGCGACTGCCGAGACGGCCGCCTGCTGTTGGTCGGAGTTGGGCGGGTAGCCGGAAAGATCGCCCGCGGGCGTCTGCCACTGCGATTTGTCTTCGTTGATGGATGCGATGTCGAACACGGGCAGCAGGTGAACGTGTGTGAGCCCGGCCTGGGCCAGAGCGTTCAGGTGTTGCATCCCGTTCGACGCTTCGGTGAAGGCTTTGAACGTCCCGCGCTCGTTCTGCGGGACGGTCTGATCGTCGGCTGAAAAATCGCGCACGTGTAGCTCATAGAGGACTATGTCCTCCGGCGCTCTGACCGACGGTTTGTGAAGCGCGTCCCAGCCCAGGGGCTTGAGCGACGGGTCGGCGAGGTCAACAATCTGGCTGCGCTGGCTATTGCGCGAGAGACCTAGCGAATAGGGATCGGTCACGAGATTATGCTCCACCTGCCCGGTCGAGCGAACGTACACCTCCACCTCGTAGAGATAGAATTTGTTTCGCCAGCCGCTCGCGCCCGTAATGCTCCACACGCCGGTCGCGGGATCGACCGTCATCGGCATAACCGTAGCGCTGGTCGCCGGGTTCGAGTCGTTGAAGAGATGAAGCTTGACGGAGCGCGCCGTCGGAGCCCAAACCTTGAGCGCCGGCACGCCGCTCGTAAATATTGGGCCCAGCTTCCCGTCGTAGGCGTATAGATCGTCCAGGACGCCCGGAAGTTGTAGGGATGTGGCGTCTAGCGGAGCGCCGCTCCCGTCGGCTGCCGAGACCGCCAGCTGGCTCCTCAAGGCTTCCGGCACTTCCGCTAGATGCGCCGCAGGAATCTTGAAGGCCGTATAGCTTGAGAGATGCGGGAACTTCGCCTTGATTTCGTCGGGGAGTCCCGCCGGGTCGTAGACAAGCGGGATAGTGCTGCCGCCGGACACGCCCTGCTGGTCGAGCGTCAAACCCCCGTCGGGCGCATAGTGTAGATTGACCTGCCAATTCGGTTGTACCGCGCCAGGGTTCCAGGCGATCGTATCCTCGCTGACCCAGTGTGCCTGCGCCCTCGTGATATTACCTTTTGGCGCTCCCTGCGCGCCGACCGTCAGGACGTGGGTCGAGGCGTTGTACTCGAAGAAGACCTCCGCGCATGACGAGGGAACGCTGAAAGGAATATTAGCGCCGTTCTGCGCGCCGCCCGCGCCGTAGTTCTCGTCCCAGCTCTCGTTTATGGCCACCTTGGTTTCGTAGTTTCCGGCCGGGAGAGAGCGCGTCGAGAAACTATAGATGCCGTCGCCGTCAGGGTCCTGTAGCCATGAGCGCAAGCAGGACGGGTCCCAATCGCCAGAGCAGCCCAGCTCCGATTGGAAGTTGCCGGGTGCGACGGCGATCACTTTATTCTTATTGTCTGCGACCCAGTGTGTCTTGTGGCTGTAATAGAATTTAACGCTCGACGCGGATGAGAGATTGAGCCCGATGTTCGCGCCGTCGCGCGTGGCATTAGCGCCGTAGTTCTCGTCCCAGCTATTATTGAGCGGCGCTTTGTATTCCCAGCTTCCGGCGGGAATGTTGAACGTTCCTTGCCACACGCCGTCGCTGGAATCAAAGCTGAGATGGGTCGCCGCGCACTCGGGCTGCCAGTCGCCCGAACAGCCAAGCTCCGACTGCAAGCTCCCGGCGATCGTGACGCTCGACGGCTGCGCATCGGGTGCGCCTGCCCCTATGGTCAGGACATGCGTGGCCGAGTTATAAGTGAAAACCGTCGTCGAGCAATCCGTCGCTACCGTAAACGGGATATTAGCGCCGTTCTGCGCGCCGCCCGCGCCGTAGTTCTCGTCCCAGCTCTCGTTTATGGCCACCTTGGTTTCGTAGTTTCCGGCCGGGAGCGACTGTGTCGTGAAGGAGTAAATGCCGTCGCCGTCAGGGTCTTGGAGCCAGGAGCGCAAGCAGGACGGGTCCCAATCGCCAGAGCAGCCCAGCTCCGATTGGAAGTTGCCGGGTGCGACGGCGATCACTTTATTCTTATTGTCTGCGACCCAGTGTGTCTTGTGATCGTAATAAAACTTGACCTGCGTTTGACCGGCGAGGTTCAGCGCGATGTTCGCGCCGTTGCGCTCGGCGTTCGCTCCGTAGTTCTCATCCCAGCCATTGTTGAGCGGCGCTTTGTATTCCCAGTTGCCGGCCGGAACCGTAAAGGTGCGCTGCCAGACAGCATCCTCGGCATCGAAATTGAGGTGAGTGGCCGTGCAGGACGGGTCCCAATCGCCCGAACAGCCAAGCTCCGACTGTAAGCTCCCGGCGATCGTGACGCTGGCGGGAGCGGGCGTGTCGCTCGCACCCACGATTTTCAAAGGCATCTTCCAGGCGACAAAGCAGAGCGCGAAAGCTATAAGACTGAGCCACAAGAGTCGGCGGCGGCGGTACACAGTGCTGCTCATTTCAATTCCTCGTAAGATTATTAGAATTTTGCAGGTGTTCAAAAATTGGCAAGGGGCGTGAAGCGCAGGCCACAGAGACAGCCTTTTGAACGTCCGAAGCGCCTGCAAAATTACTTTAGTTTTCAAGGGTTGTCAATTTATTCGGCCTTGAACGATGCCGGCCGGGCGCGGGAATTTCGACCCGTGCGCGCTCTCTCTCTGAGCGGTAATCCCTGCGCCGGGCCGTTCTATTGGACTTTGCCGAGCATGACGAGAATGGCGTAGGTCAGCAGGCCGAAGGCCAGAAGGTAGATGAGCAGCGAAACGGTCGTGAAGATTTTGTTCACCATAGCCCTCACCTAATACCAAAAAGCGGGCACAATGCACAAGCCTTAAAAAAGCTTTGACGCGGGATGTGCTCCCAAGTAATATATGCCTATGACACATATACATTCCACAATGCTCGACCGTGAATTGAAGAAGGGCAGCGCCGAGTTGCTGATACTGTCGCTCGTCGAGGCCCGCCCGCGTCACGGCTACGAGATCAGCAAATTGATCGAGACGCGCTCGGACGGCGTGCTGCGCTTCAACGTCGCTTCGCTCTACCCGCTGCTGTACAGGCTGGAGAAGCGCGGGTGGATAGAGGGGCGCTGGGTGGAGAAGGCCGGGCAGCGCCGGCGTCGTTATTACAAGTTGACGCCCGAAGGCAGGAAGGTGCTCTCGGCGCAGCGCAGCGGTTGGCAAGCGTTTGTCGAAGCGATCAATCGTATTACGGGAACCGAACATGCCTGAGTGGAAGCAAGAGGTAAGGCAGCGGCTCAAGGACTTGGGGCTTGAGCCCACGCGCGAGGCCGAGATCGTAGAGGAGTTGGCCCAGCACCTCGAAGACCGCTACGAAGAGCTGCTGTCGGGCGGCGCGACCGTTGAGGAGGCGGCGCGCTCTGCGCTCAGGGAGTTGAACGATGGCGACCTGTTCGCTGAGGAGCTGAGAAGGGTTGAACGGCGGCGCACAGACGAGCCCGCGATTCTTGGAAGCACAGGGAGGATGAATATGCTCGGAGGTATCTGGCAAGACCTGCGTTATGGGCTGCGTACAATGCTGAAGAATCCGGCCTTCACGGGCGTCGCGGTGCTCGCGCTCGCCCTCGGCATTGGCGCGAACACGGCTATCTTCTCGGTCGTCAACTCGATTTTGCTGCGCCCGCTGCCCTTCAAAGAACCCGACCGCCTTGTCACGGTCATGCATGATTATCCGAAGCTCAACCTGGTCGCTCCGGTCTCGCCGCCTGGATTTCAGGACTATCTTGCGCGTCGAGATGTCTTTGAGAGCGGGGCCGCTTCCTCCGGTGGGAGTTTCAACCTGACGGGCGAGGGCGAGCCCGAGCGTATTCAAGCCAGGGCAGTGACGGCGGGCTTTTTCGAGACACTGGGCGTGGAAGCGGCTATGGGTCGCACTTTTCTGGCGGAGGAGGACAAGCCCGGCAACGAACACGTGATCGTGCTCAGTCATGGTCTATGGCAGCGTCGCTACGGCGCAGACCCGAAAGTTATCGGCAAGACGATCACGCTCGACGGAGAGGGCTACAACGTGGTCGGGGTCATGCCTCGGGACTTCAGGTTTTACGGTCAGGACGACGCGTGGG
>DASQYE010000762.1:0-17392 GCA_035639355.1 Pyrinomonadaceae bacterium | reverse complement strand
AGCTCGCGCGTGAACTCACGCAGGAATACCTTGGCATCGTCGCGGCGGGCCGTCGCCGCAGACTCCAGCGCCGCGTGTTCGATAAACGGGGCGACGTGTGTTTCCGTGCGCGGGCCCGAGACGACAGCGGGCAGGCCGCCTACGGGAAAAAACGTCAGCAGCAGGTTCGATGGGCCTATGCGGACTTCATCGCCGTCGTCGATCTTGGTGTAATTGACGAGCCGCGCTCCGTTATGAGTAATCTCAAGCGAGGGGTCGAAATCCGTCACTCTGTAGTAGCCGTTGGTGCGACCCAGTTCGAGCAATACTCCGGAAGAGCCCGAAGACGGCAGAACGCCTTCGGCCAGCCGCAGGTTGCAATCTTCGCCCGCGCCGATGCGGATACGATCCTGCGTCAGCACCTCCGTGTGCTTGTCCAGCCCGGCCGCAATGTGTATGACCAGTCCTTCAGTCATAAAGCCAGCAACTCACTTGCCGCCGCTCGAAACTTGAGGGCGCATTACAGAGGCGACCGCGCGCCGACCGCTATCGCCATTTCCTGCGGTCTTACGTGCGGTCGCCTCTCGTGTGCCAATAATACATTATTAGGCGCGAGGCGGGCAAAAAACTTATGCGCCCCGGCCAGGCCATCCGAAGGTCAATGCGGGCGGTTTTTTCGACTCCCGCCTCCCGTGTTACCATTCCTGGTTGCCCGTCCTGCAAGAGAGGCGGGCCCTATATAGTTATGAAAGAATATTCAATCATCGAAGACCGCGATCAGGTCTGCGCCCTAGCGCCGGTCGCCTATGCGCCGATACGCCATCATATCTTCGTCTGCAACGGAAAGTCCTGCTCGGCCGCAGGCAGCCTTGAGGTCAAGGAGGCTCTGACGCGAGAGCTAACGGAGCGCAATCTACTGTTCGGCAAAGAGAAGAAGGGGAAGAATCCTAAGGGCAGCGTCGTCCTGACCGATTGCAGCTCGGTCGGCTTCTGCGCCGTCGGCGCGGCCGTCATGGTCTACCCGGACGGCGTGTGGTACGCGCAGGTCGAGGCCGCAGACGTGCCCGAGATAGTCGAAGAGCATATAGTCAACGGGCGCATCGTCGAAAGGCTGATGCTCCTGAGAGTGCCCGCGACTGAACCGTAAAATATGAGAAGCGGCGGGCGGAGATCAAAAAGGGGTTCTTCAGCCTGCCGCTTTTCCAGTCCTCATCTATATCTTAACTCATGCGGCGCTCGCCGCCTCTTTCGGCTTCCAGCGAAGCACGGGCTTGCGCGCCGCCGCCGCTTCGTCCAAGCGTCCGATGCGCGTAGTATGCGGCGCGTTCAAGACCAGCTCGGGATTCTCTACGGCCTCGCGCGCAATCGAGCGCATCGCGGCGATGAATTGGTCCAACTCCTGCCGCCCGACGGATTCCGTCGGCTCGATCAACATCGCGCCCTGCACGATCAGCGGAAAATAGATCGTCATCGGATGAAAGCCGTAGTCGATCAGGCGCTTGGCGATGTCGAGCGTGTGAACGCCCTTGCGCGATTGGCGTTTGTCTGTGAAGACGACCTCGTGCATCGGCGGAGCCTCGAACGGCTTGTCGTAATCTGACGCCAAGCCGTGCGCGATGTAGCGGGCATTGAGCACGGCCGCTTCGGTCGCCTCGCGCAAGCCTTCGGGGCCGTGCGTCTGAATATAAGCGAGCGCCCTGAGCATCATCCCGAAATTGCCGAAGAAGGCTTTGACGCGCCCGATCGAGCGCGGGCGATCGAAGTCGAGCCTGTAAACATCATCCTCAAGGACTATGCGCGGCACCGGGAGAAAGGGCTCAAGCTCGCGTGTGCAGCAGCACGGGCCACAGCCGGGGCCGCCGCCCCCGTGCGGGGTCGAGAAGGTCTTGTGCAGGTTCAGGTGTATGACATCCACGCCCATATCGCCGGGACGCGCGACGCCCACGAGCGCGTTCATGTTCGCGCCGTCCATGTAAACGAGCCCGCCCGCTTCATGCACGATCCGGCAAATCTCCGTAATGTTCCTCTCGAAGAGGCCGACCGTGTTCGGGTTGGTCAGCATCAGCCCGGCGATGTCGCCGACGGCGCAAAGCTCGCGCAGGTGATCCAGATCGGTCAAGCCTTCGGGCGTCGAGCGGATGGTCTTGACCGTAAAGCCAGAGAGATTCGCGGAGGCCGGATTCGTCCCATGAGCCGAATCGGGAATCAGCATCGTGCGACGGCGGGCGCTTGCTCCCTCGCCGTCGCGCGCATCTATGAAGGCGCGAATCAGCATCACGCCCGTCATCTCTCCGTGCGCGCCCGCCGCCGGTTGCAGCGATACGCCCGCCAGACCCGTTATCTCCGACAGGTGTTGCTCCAATTCGTAGATGACACGTAGAGCGCCCTGCGCGTCCGCTTCCGGCGCGAGCGGGTGCAGGTTGGCGTGACCTGCAATGCGCGCCACGCGCTCGTTCAGGCGCGAGTTGTATTTCATAGTGCAGGAGCCGAGCGGGTAGAGACCCAGGTCGATCGAATAGTTCCAGGTGGAGATGCGCGTGAAGTGGCGCACGACATCCACCTCGCTGACCTCCGGCATTCCCGCCAATTGGTCGTCGCGCCGGAAATGTTCGGGTAGAAGGTCGTCCAGCGGCGTCTCCTCAACGTCGAGCGCGGGCAGGCGATAGCCGACTCTTCCGTGCTGCGAGCGCTCGAATATCAAGGCTTCGTTCTGCGTCGGGTGCGTGGTGACTTTGGTGATGTTCGTTGAGTTCATGTAAAAAAAGGCGAAGCTTAATCCGGTACAGCGCAGCTTATCTGGTCAGGGCGGCGAGCCCTTCGACCAGCGCGTCGATCTCAGCGCGCGAGTTGGTCTCCGTCACGCAGACCAGGAAATCGTTGGGCCTGTCGGGGTAGTAGCGCGAGAGCGCGAGCCCGCCCGTGATATTCCGCTCTGCGGCGAGACGCGACAAAAGCGCGGCCGCTTCGGAGGGAGCGCGGACGACGAACTCGTTGAAGCGCGGCGCGGTGAAGGGAATCGTAAAGCCTTCGAGCCCGCCGATGCGGCGCGCCGCGTAAGCCGTTTTCTGCGCGCATTGCTCCGCGACTTCACGGACGCCCTGTGGGCCCATAGTCTCAAGATAGATGGTCGCCGCCAGCGCGATCAATCCCTCGTTGGTGCAGATGTTCGAGGTGGCTTTCTCGCGGCGTATGTGCTGCTCGCGCGTGGCGAGCGTGAGCACGAACCCGCGCCGCCCCTCTTTGTCTACGGCCTCGCCGACGAGGCGGCCCGGTATCTGGCGGGCGTACTTGTCGCGCGTGGCGAAGAGCCCGAGGTACGGCCCGCCGAACGAGAGCGGCACGCCGAAGGACTGGCCCTCGGCGACTACTATATCAGCGCCCGAGGAGCCGGGCGCGCGCAGGAGTCCGAACGAGACGGCTTCGGTGACGGCGACGACGAGCAGAGCGCCGACCGAATGAGCGCGGTCTGCGAGCGCGCGGACATCCTCAATACAGCCGAAGAAGTTCGGCGATTGAACCACCAGCGCCGCCGTCCTGTCGTCTATCAGGTTCAAAGCGTCCTCGGAGGTCTGGCCCGTAGCAGTGTCAAAATCCAGGCGTTGAAGCTCGATCCCGGCGTGCTGCACGTAAGTATTGACGACTTCCAGATATTCTGGATGGACGGTTTGAGAGACGACCACCTTTTGGCGGCGCGTGACGCGCTCGGCCATCAGCACGGCCTCGGCCAGCGCCGTCGAGCCGTCGTACATGGAAGCGTTGGCGACCTCCATGCCCGTCAACTGGCATACGAGCGTCTGAAACTCGAAGATGACTTGCAGTGTGCCCTGCGAGATTTCCGGCTGGTAAGGCGTGTAGGCCGTGAAGAACTCAGAACGCTGGATCAGGTGATCCACGATGGTCGGCGAGTAGTGCGAATATGCGCCAGCGCCCAGGAAGCTTGGCCTGCGCGCCGCCGCGTTCGATCGGGCCGTCTCTTCAAAGCCCGCTAGCAGCTCGATCTCGGAGAGCGCGGCCGGGGTGTTCAAAGGCGCGCGCAAGAGTAAGTCCGCCGGGATCGAACCGAACAGCTCCTCGGCGCGCTCCAGGCCGACCGCTTGAAGCATCTCCGCGCGTTCGTCCGGCGAGTTTGGAATGTAACGCAACTTTTTATTCTGACTCCGCTTTCGTAAAATCTTCGTATTCGGCGGCCGACAAAAGGCTATCGACCTCTCCGCGGTTGCTCAGGCGGATGCGAATCATCCAGGCCTCGCCGTAGGGGTCGTTGTTGACCTTTTCGGGTTCGTCCTGAAGTGTGTCGTTGACCTCGGTAATCTGGCCGGAGACGGGCGTGAAAATCTCCGAAACGGCCTTCACCGATTCGACAGAGCCGAATGCTTCGTGGGCCGAGAAACTTTCGCCGACCTTCGGCAACTCGACATAGACTACGTCGCCCAAGGAATTCTGCGCGTGATCCGTAATGCCTATGGTGCCTATGTCGCCCTCGACTTTGATCCATTCGTGGTCTTTGCTGTACTGTAAATCCTCTGGAACATTCGCCATTTTGTTGTTCGCTTCTCCTCAAAAGCGTTGGTGATTCGAGCGCCGAGTAATCAGCGATCCCCCGAGCCGCAAAACCTTGTACCCGTCACTGATTACTGTTTTGTTTCATTTTTGTTCACGTTTATAAAAAGGCGTCTTGACGACGCGCGCGCCGACGGGGCGACCGCGCACGTCTATCTGAATCTCGCGGCCCTCCTCTGCGTGCTCCGCAGGCACATAGGCGAGGCCGATGTTCTTTTTCAGAAAGGGCGCAGGACTGCCCGAAGTGACGCGCCCCAGACGCTCGCCCTCGATGAGCACGTCCTGCTCGTCGCGCGCGATGCCGCGCTCCGTCATCTCAAAGCCGACGAGCCGCCGGCGCACGCCCTCTTCCTTCTGTCTCAACAGCCGCTCGCGCCCCGTAAACTCCCCCTTGTTCAACTTGCAAATCCAGCCCAGATTGGCTTCAAGCAGCGTCGTCGTTTCGTCAATCTCGTGACCGTAGAGCGCCATCGCGGCCTCCAGGCGGAGCGTATTTCGGGCGGCGAGGCCGCACGGCAAGACGCCTTCGGGCGTGCCGAACTTTCCGGCGTCCAGCATCCTGTCCCAGAGCCGCTCCGCCACGTCCGGGGCGGCATAGACCTCGAATCCGTCCTCGCCCGTGTAGCCCGTGCGCGAAACGATCGCGGGGACTCCGTCAACCGTGCCTTCACGAAAATGGTAATACTTGATCTCGCCGAGCGGCACATCCGTCAGGGGCTGCAAGATGGAGATGGCCGCCGGGCCTTGCAGTGCAAGCTGGCAATAGTCGGCGCTTACATTGCGTAGCTCCACGGCTTCGTTCCTTTTGTGGGAGGTGATCCAATCCCAGTCCTTCTCTGTCGTCGAGGCGTTGACGACCAGAAGGAGATGGTCTCCGGCGAAACGATAGACGAGCAGGTCATCAACGACCGTGCCTTCGGGAGTTGTGAGCGCCGAATATTGCGCCTGGCCGTCAACCAGCTTCGTCGCATCGTTGGAGACAAGGCGGTTGACGAAGGGTATGGCTTCCGCGCCGCGCACGTCTATCTCGCCCATGTGAGAAACGTCGAAAAGCCCCGCGCGCGTGCGCGTAGATATGTGTTCCAGGACTGTCCCGGCAGCGTACTGGACGGGCATGTCCCACCCGCCGAAATCAACCATGCGCCCTCCCAATCGACGGTGCGCAGCGTTGAGCGGAGTCTGTTTCAGATCGGACGCAGACAAAGCGTGTCTCCTACCAACCTCTCGGCGAGGCATACGGGCGCTAGAAGTCTTAACATGGGCGGAGCGTGAAAGCTAACATGCTACGGGCAGGGCGTCAAGGTGAAGGCAAAAGGTAGAAGTAAAAAGGCAAAAGTGGGGGATGAACAGTATGCTCTTCATCCTCAGCACTTTTGCCTTTTACCTTTTTACTTTTGCCTTCTTTAGAAGCCCGTTTCCGAAACCCTTACCTTTTGCACGGCGAAGACGACGCGCATGGTTTGCGGGCGGCGGTCAAAAGAGGCTGGAACGAAAGCCGGGCCTTCGCGCAAGGCGACTTGAAACTCTTCGAGCATACGGCGGTCGCGCGGCGCTTGGACAACTCCGGCCAGCGTCGCCTGACCGTCGCTGAACACGTCCGTGACGACCACCATATCATCGTCGCCCCCGTCGCGCCCGTCAGACTGGGCCAGGGTCAGGGCGGCGAGCGCGCCGCGCGGGTTCAGGCTCGGCGATTCGATGGCGAACGGAGCGCGGCTTCTGGACAAAGCTTCCGGCGAAACGGGTCGCGTAATATCGAAGCCGCTTTCACCGTTGCGAGGGATGAATACTCTATAGTTCGAGGCCTCGCGCGACGCCATCTCGGCCTCGCGCAGCGCGATCAGGTGCGGGCGCAAAGCGCTGAACAGAGTGATGAAGAGAATAAGAGACGCGAACGTGCCTATCGTATAGGGCATCACTCGCGGGCGCAGCCAACGCACAATGAGAACGTCCAGCGGCAGGCGCGGCTCGCGCCGCAGCGCTGCGGCTTCGATCGCCAGCGCGTCGCTGATTGAAAAGGCGAGGTCGGCGGGCGGCGTGGGCCGCGTGAGCGCAGCCAGGCTGCGCGCGAGCGAGCGCATCTCGGCCAATCGGGCACGGCACACGGGGCACTCGCCCAGATGCCGCTCGCAAGCGATGCGCACCGGCAGCGCGAGCGCGTCGTCCACGTAGGACGAGAGCGTTTGCTGTGTTTCCTCGCACGACATCATAAGTCAGAGATTGGATGTCAGATGTTGGGCGCTGGCAAAAACCTAGACCCAGCGTCTGACATCTTGCATCAGTAGTTTGAGGCGAATGGCTGGCCGACCCCGGCTGCTCCCTTTTTTATTTAAGGAAGCAACTCTTCGATCCGCGCCGGACGCTGCCCTAGATGATTTCGGACGGAAGCGAGGAATTAAACGGGTGTTGCTGGCCGCGTTTTCAAATTCACTCACGCCTTGAACCATCCTGGAGAGCGTTCGGTTTCGAGACCGCCTTCGTCACTTCGACCCAATTGGCACCGAGTTGTTGGTGAAGCCGGGGCGGGTCAACCATTCGCTTCAAAGAGCTGTTCAGACCGATCGGCCGTCGCCTTAACACCAAAAGGGCCGGCCAGCTGAATCGCTTTATCAAAAAGAGCCGCCGAGCTTGCGGCGTAATTCAATGCGCCCGCGCGATAACCTGGACTTGACAGTGCCGACGCTGATCTCAAGCGTCGCGGCGATCTCTTCGTAGCTGAGGCCCTCCACGTCGCGCAGGATAACAGCTTCGCGGAAGGGATGACCGAGCGTCTGTAAAGCCCTGCGGAGCACCGTCTCGCGCTCGCGCGCCAGCGTCTGCTGTTCCGGGTCGCACTGTTCCGTGTCACGCAGCGTTGCGCCCAGGGTCTCGCTTCGCTCGCCGCTCTCCACGTCCAGCGAAACCGTCTTATCTCGCCGCCGCCTGCGCCACCACCGCCAGCGATTACGCGCCTGGTTGATGGCGATCCGGTAAATCCAGGTTTTCAAATCGGCATCGCCGCGAAAGCGCGCGACGTTCTGAAAGGCGCGCAGGAACGTTTCCTGTGTCAGGTCGCGCGCTTCCTCCGCGTCCTCCGTCAAACGATACAACAGCGCGTAGACTTCGCCGGAGCGTTCCTGCACAAGGCGGTCGAAGGCCGCCGCCTCTCCCGCCCTCAATCTTTCAACGAACTGCGCTTCGCCGGCCGCACGCGCCTCGCCGGGGGTCGCCGATGCAACCTCTTCCAGTTCGACTTGCCCGCGCAGCGCGATTGGCTCTCCGTAGCTCACGCGTCTCCCCCGGCGGCGGAAAGCGTTCTAGCCAGAGGCGATACGGGCCGCTTCCCGGGCAGTTGAGCTTTTAGACACCGCTCTCTCACTTTTTGTTCCCAGAAAAAAATTCCGAGCATTACCGGACTTCTGAATTGTGACCGAGATGAAAAGGGCCGCGCTTTGTTCCGATGGGCCTGAAATAGAGTCGGCCTCTCTTGGGTCTCGGGCCTTACGGTTCTTCGATGAAAGAATCCCGCGACGCGTTCCAGGGTTTTTACAACTCGGACGAAATTCTGATGCGCTTTCAGGCAAAACTAGCACGCCTCACTATCCCCGTCAAACTTTCATTCCCGGGCCTCTCTTGACAAGCTCTCGCGGCGACCGTTAGAGTCATTGTTTGACCTAACATACCCGGAAAAGAACGCTCCCGACCATGCGTTCTTGCGTGAGGAAGAAACTTGGCCCGGTACAACAGAAAACGCGCACGCCAACTCCAACATGATCGCTTTCGCGATACGACGCTAGGCTTCTTCGACCGCCTCGGCGACCGGCTCGAAGGCAAGGGGCGCACCTTGCTCTACGGGCTGGCGGCCGTCGTCGCCGCGATTGCTCTGGCCGCTCTCTGGTCATGGTGGAGCGGGCGAAAGGCCGATGAAGCGCGCCGCGCCCTCGGTCACGCCATAGAAGTCGCCTCTGCGCCCGTGAGCCCCACGCCCGCGCCCGGCTCGACTGACTTGAGCTTCCCGACCGAGAAGGATCGCGCCGAGCGGGCCGTCAAAGAGTTTCAGGCCGTCGCGGACAAGTACGGGAATCCCTATCGCGAGAAGGCGCGCTATTTCATCGCCGCCAACCTGCTCTCGGTTGACCGCGCCAAAGGGGTCAGCGAGATGGAAGCCCTGACCCGTAGCAGCGACAACGAGGTGGCGACGCTCTCTAAATTCGCCCTGGCCCAGGCGAGGGAAGCCGACGCCCAGTATGATGCGGCGGCGGCCCTTTACAGTGAACTCGCCAAACAGACCAACGCCGTCATCACTCCAGACGTTGCCAACCTTCGGCTCGCCTCCGTTTACGAGAAGCAGGGCAAGAAGAAGGAGGCCGCCGATCTGCTGTTCTCCATCGCCGAAGCTTCACGCACGGCCAAGGATCAGGAGGGCAAGCCCATCGCGGCTTCGCCAGCCGAGCGAGAAGCCGTGCAAAAATTGGAGAAGCTTGACCCCGCGCGCTACGCACAGTTGACGCCGGAGCCTCCCCCCGCGATGGACCTTCCTTTCTAGGCAGCGGGCGGGCATCGTCGTGCGACCGGTCAATTAAAGAAGCCAAACATAAGGCATCCGTAAACCAGTCAGGGCTATGGATAATCTAACGCACTCGCTCATCGGTCTCGCGGCGGCGAAGGCCGGGCTTGAGCGATTGTCGCCGGGCGCGACTACTCTTTGCGTTATCGCCGCCAATGCGCCGGATGCTGATATTCTGGCGCGAACGGGCGGCAGTTGGTCTTACCTGCATCATCATCGCGGCATCACTCATTCAATCGTCGGCACGCTCGCTCTGGCGCTGCTCATCCCCGCGCTTTTCTATCTGGGCGATCAGATTCTAGCTCGGCTCAGGCGAGCGCCCCCGCGCGTCAAGTTTCGAGGTCTTCTGCTGGCGTCGCTTATCACAACCGCCACGCATCCGTTGATGGACTGGACAAATAACTACGGGGTGCGACCGCTTCTGCCCTGGAGAGGCCAGTGGTTCTACGGCGACCTGATATTTATCCTAGACCCCTGGCTCTGGCTTGTCTTGGGAGGCGCGGCCTTTTTACTGACGGCGCGCGACAATTGGCGCATAGCCCTCTGGACTGTGCTCGCCCTGGTTTTAACCGCCGCCATTCTCTTCCTGCCGCAGCGTCGCCCGGACGTTTCATTTCCGGTCATCTCGCGGGCTCTGTGGCTCGCGGGATTGATCGGGCTCGTTGCGGCCCATCGCTGGGGATTGGCGCGCCGCTACGGAAGGGCCGTGGCCCTGGCTGCGCTCGCCTTCGTAGTCATCTATTCGGGCGCGCTTTCTCTTCTGCATCGACGGGCGCTGGGAGAGACGCAAGTGGTGGCGAGCAATCTCGCTTCGGGTTACGGCGAGACGCTGATACGCACGGCGGCGATGCCGACCTTAGCTAACCCTCTGCGCTGGCAGGGAATGGCCGAGACGGATCGCGCGACATACAGGTTCTTTTTATCCCTGGATAAAGACGAGCGCGAGTTTGCCGGGCGGGTGCGTTTTGAGAAGCCGCAGCAGGGAGGCGCGGCGCGGGCCGTTGAGCGCGCCAAGGAGGATGAGCGCGCCGGGATTTTTCTGGAATTTGCGCGCTTTCCAGTCTTTCAAGTTCAAGGGGACTGTGCGAGTCAAGTCCTCGTACAATTGGCCGACTTACGCTACACTGAGCCAGGCACGACGCAGCGCGGCAGTTTCGCCCTGGAACTTCCCGTCGCATGTCCGGAACAGCAGACGGGAGTACCAGACACGAAGTGAACCAGACGGCAGACATGCAGAGTTCGAGCGCGACGGCCGCCGCTGCGGTAGCCGAAGTCGCAGCCGGACGCCTTGCGCCGCCCAAGCATAGCGCACGCCTCGCCAGTGTGCGCGTATCGCCCGAAGGCTATATGGCCGCCGCGTGCGCCCTGACCTTTATCTCGTTTCTCTGCCTGCGCTCCTCCCTGGACATCTATGCGCTCGCGTCGATCGCCTTCGCCTGGACGATCATGCCGCTGTGCGCCTTCACCGACCGCGTCAACTTCGACGGCCGCGCACTGACGCGCCGAGGGCTCGTCTCGCTCCTTCACAGGCTCGTCAGGGGACGACCGATCGTGCTGCCCTTGAGCGAGATCGAACGTGTGGAGACGAGCGCGGTGCGAACGCTGAGGCGCGGCGGGCGGGTTCGCTATCGTTATCGCAGCGAGGTGACGGGCAACGGTGTGCGCTTCCGTTTCGCTTCCGGCGGCAAGGGCTATCGCAGGATGGTGCGGCAGATGTTCGCGCTCGTGCCCGAAGAGAAGCTGGACGCGCGCTCGCGCGAGTTGCGCCATTACCTGTCGGATAACAAGGCGTTGCGCGCGGCGCTCAGCCTTCTGCACCTTGCGTCCTCGGATGTGCTTGAAGGCGCGACGACAGACCTTGACCACAACGCCAGGAGGACGATTCGTCATCCTCGCACGGCCCCGTCTGGCCCACAATCGAGCGCCGATGTCGAACGCGGGCGGCTGCTCAGACGCACCGCCAATGAGTTGCGAGTGTCGGGTCGGTTGCGCGAGGCCGCAGAAGCTTTTAGGCGCGCGCTGCTGGTGATGCCCGGCGACGGCTGGCTGATCTACGAATTCGCGCGATTCCTTCGTTCGCAGGCGAGCGTGGTGGGCGATGCGCGCCTGCTTGCGCGTTCGCGCGCCGGTCTTCGGCTGGCGGGCTTGCGCGGCCACGACGACGCGCGGCTCCTCTCACGCATCGGGGAGAGTTTCGTAGAGTATTCCGAGATGGATCATGCGACGCGCGCTTTCCGCCGCGCGCTTGAGCTTGACCCCTGCGTTTTCCGCGCCGAGATGGGGCTGGCCGAAGTGGCCTTGCGCAACGGCCAGTTGGCCCATGTGATACATCATTACGATGCCGCGACGCGCATCGCGGCCGACAGGGCGCTCTCGCGCCTGGCGCGGCGCGAGTCCGACTACTACTCGCGCCTCAACGAGGACGACGAATACTTGGCCACGGAACTCAGACGCATCAACTGGCTGCAAAGCATCTTCCGCGCACGCCGCATCGCGGCGCGAGTGACCTTTGCGAGCCTGCTGCTGGCTCTTCTAGGCGGTTCTATAGACGAAGCAATCGCGGATGTCGGATGGTCGCTCGCCTCCTCGGCCCTCGTCTGCTGGGTCGGGGTCGCCCTTATGAACCGCCTGCTTACGCCCAGACGTAAGTGGCGCACCGCGGAATAAGGCAAAAGTAAAAAGGTAAGAGGCAAAAGTGAAGAAGCGTTTGAAAGCTTCTCTTACTTTTGCCTCTTACCTTTTGCCTTGTCTTTAGGCTTCGGTCATCGGTTTCCTGCCGCGCGTGGAAGCAGCCTTTTTGCTCCCGGCCTTGCGCGCGCTCGCTGAGGGTGAGTCGTTTCGGCTGGCGCTCCCGGTCGTTTTAGCCTGCGGCTCTGTGATCGATTCGACGATCTCGGAAACGGCCGAGGCGGCGTCGCTCACAATCTCGCTCATCCCCGTCGCCAGGTCGGAGGGAAGCTCACGCACGGGCTTAGGGATAATGGTGCGCGCGGCCTGCTCGGCGGCCGATGCGACGGCCGAAACGGCCCGCTCCGTCTCTATCGGGTTCGGGTCGAGCATCGCGTCCCAGCGATAGCGCCCCTCGCGGCGCGGCTCCGCCAGTCGCTTGAAGACCAGGTCTGTGACGGCCTTCGTCACCCATGTGTGATAGAACTCGCCCACCGAATGAAGGTCTGCGTCCGGGGCCGGGTTCATAAAGTCTATCGCATAGGGGACGCCGTCTTTGATCGCGAATTCGACCGTGTTGATGTCGTAGCCGAGCGCGCGGCAGAGCGTTCTGACATCATTGGCCACCCGCTCGGCCAGCGCGGGCGCGAGGTATGTCGGGTCATGTATGTACTGCTCGCCCGATAGATATGGCTTGCGCGGGTCGTAGGGCATAATCATGACCTCTTCCTGGCCGATGCAGTAGCAGCGCACGAACTGGTCGAAGTTGATGAACTCTTGCAGCGTCATGCAGAGCGTGCCCGTCTGGTTATATTCGATCCACAGTTCTTCGAGCGAGTTGACGCGCGAAACGTTCTTCCAGCCGCCGCCGTCGAACGGCTTGAGAATCGCCGGAAGCCCTACATAATCGACTATGCCCTGCCAGTCGAGCGGGAATTCCAGGTTGCGCAGGCTCTCGGAGGTTACGCCCTTGATATAGTCCTTCTGCGGCAGCAGGACTGTTTTCGGGATGGCGACGCCGAGCTTGGTGGCGAGCGAGTAGTTGAAAAATTTATCGTCGGCAGACCACCAGAAGGGGTTGTTGACGATGATCGTTCCTTCCAAAGCGGCACGCTTCATCAGGGCGCGATAAAACGGTATCTCGTGCGAGATACGATCTACGATTAGATCATACCGGCGCGCGTAATCGAGGCGAACGCCGCCGACCTTGATGAATTCCGCGACCGTTTGCCCACGCCCGCGTTCGTTAATGCTCTCGATGAGCGCTTGCGGAAACGACTGTTCACGGCCGACCAGGATTCCTACTTTATTCACGACTTCAACTTCCTTTCAGCTTTAAAGAGCGTGACGGGCGAAAGAGCGGGCGCTCGGCGCGGGGCGCGCGGGCGGGCGGCAGACTTAGGGCACGCTGCTTCGGGCTACTGTTCGACCTGTCACTCATGTGGAAAACCGTGCACTCTACATGGCAGCATAGAGCATTGTCAAACGGGCGCGGCGGGCATCCCCGCAGGAGCCCATGCGCATCTATAACAAATGCCTTTGGTTAGGGCGCACGGCGCGGCGAAGGTGCTTTTCTTTTCTCTATGATACAATCTCGTTTCTCGGAATGGCCCGACTTTCCCTTTCCGCCGCGAAGCAAAATTTACCAAGCCCGTAAGGAGAGCATCTGTTGTGTTTCGACGTTTGTTTATTCTGACCCTGATGTTGACGTTTCTGGCGGCCGCCGGCCCCCTGTCCGGGCGCGTTCTGGCCGCAGACGACGACAAAAAGAGTTTTACTGCCGAGCAGTTGGCGGAGAACGTCGTTCTGATCTACGGCTCGCGCGCGGCCCTTCAGCAGATACGGCGTAACGGCATAGAGCGCGGGCGAGTGACGCGCATCAACCCCGACGGACGCACCGAAGAGTCTTCCTACGAGCGCCGCTTCATGCGCGGCGAGAGCACGGATAAGGATCGGGTTCGCCTTGACCAGAAGCTGCCGACCGTGGAATACGCGCTCATCTACGGCAGCGGCAATACCTTCGGCCTCATCAACGGCTCGGCCTTTACGCCCAGGCAGGAGGCCACAGTGGACTTCTACGGCCAGATGTGGCACGACATAGACGCGCTGCTTCGCTACAAAGAGAACGGCTCGACCCTTACCCTCGTCGGCAAAGATAAGCAGAAGAATCTAGACCTGCACGTCCTCGATGTGACGGACAAGGAGAAGCGCCGGACGCGCTATTACATCAGCGCCAGGACGGGCCGTATCCTCTGGCTCGAATACGAGGATACACCAGCGGGGGCGAGCGCGCCCGTCAAATATACGCGTAAGTTTCACGATTACCGCTACGCGCAGGGAACGCTCGTGCCCTATCGCACGGTGCTCTACGAGAACGACAAGCTGACGCAGGAGACGCGCATCCTGACGGTTACATACGGGGTCAAGATGGAAGAAGCCCTATTCAACAACCCGGAAGCCCCGGCCAGCACTTCCGCCAACCCTTAAAGCAAGTCAGGACATCGCCTCTCAAGACAGCCTTTCTTTAACCGGGCGTCGCCGTTCAATCTCAGGACGGCGACGCTTTTTGTCTGTCACACAGAGGCTGCGCGCTCTGGTCGGGACACTTTGCGGACTTTCGGGAACCTGCGGCCGTCTCGCGCGTGATTGCTTCTACGGGCGGCCGGAGGGTGTATAATTCGGCGTAGATAACTGAAAGGGCCGCCCGCAGAAGCGCGAGAGGAGCCGTATGCCTCGCCCTACCGGCGTCAAAACCGGGCGGGGCTCTCGGCGTCCGAGGGGTCGCAAAAAGCCTGCCTGCCTGAATGGATACTGTTACCTCCATTGACGAGCTTTGCTTCGGCGCATCTACAGCGCCGCATCTGGTCGTGGCCGAGCCCCCATCCGATCATGCCTTGCTGGAGGCCACGCGCACCGGCGACGAGGCGGCCTTCGCAGAGCTGGTCGGGCGCTACCGCCACCAGATCACGAGCTACATTTACCGTATGACGAGCGATTACGAAACGGCTGTCGATCTCTCGCAGGAGACTTTCGTGCGCATCTATCGCGCGGCCGACCGTTACCAGGCGAGCCACGCCTTCTCGACCTATATCTATCGCATTGCGACCAACCTGGCGATCAGCGAGCTGCGAAGACGCAAGCGCCGCCGCCTCGTTTCGCTGACCGGTTTTTTCCAGTCCAGGGACGGAGCGCCCCCTACGGAATTCAACCCGCCCGACGAACGCCCCCTACAGGACACGGCCCTGGTGGAACGCGAGCGGCGGCTGGCGGTTGAGCGAGCCATACAGACGCTGCCGGACAGGTATCGCGCGCCGCTCGTGCTCAGGGACGTGGAGGGCAAGAGCTACGAGGAGATCGCGCTGATCCTGCAAACCAACGAAGGAACGGTGAAATCACGCATCAGCCGCGCGCGCAGCTTCCTGCGCGACAAGCTGAAGGCCTATTTGTGATGAAAGAGTTATGAAAGCAATGGATTGTAAAGCATGCCGGAACGAAATCGAGGAGGCCGCGCCCGGCGCGCGAGTGGCGGCCGGTGCGCTCGCGCATCTGGCATCCTGCGAGCGCTGCCGCGCTTTTCGTGAGGAGCGGCTTGCGCTCATAGAGCTGGTGTCGTCGCTCGGGACAGTAGCCGCGCCGCACGATTTCGATTGGCGGCTGCGCGCGCGGCTCGCCTCCGAAAAGAGGAGTTATCGTTATCGTCTCTGGCCGGGGGTTGCTCCCGGCACGCCCGCCATCGCGCTCGCCGCTTCGTTCGCACTCCTGATCGGCGTCGCAGTCCTTCTCAAACAGGCCGATAATCGCTTGATTGCGACGCCCCCGCAGGAGTTGGCCGCTGTGACGAGCGTAGCGGAAGACCCGGACGACGATTTGAACGGGTCAAGCAAAGCCGCAGGTGCTTTCGCGTACGGCGCGGGCACGACGGCCGCGCCCCAGGCATCGACAGGTAATAGCCCCCTGCGCGGCGCTCCTCGCCCGCCCAGGAGTAAAGGCTCAAGGGGAGAGGCCAGAGCGACCGCGCCGACGGAGGCGCGACGCTTCCCGCCCTCGCGGTCGAACGATTTCAGCAGCAGCGCCGCGCCGGTCGTCACGCTCTTTTCCGTGCCTGTAAGCAGCCCGTCGCAGCCCGTCAAAGTCCTCCTGGACGAAGGAAGGGGAGTGATGCGAACCGTCTCTCTGCAACCCGTCACCTTCGGCTCGCAGGAGATATTCGGACGCCGCGTCGTTTCGCGCCGCCCCACTCCGGGCACAGAGGAAATCTGGTAATCGCTGAACCAGGAATCAAAAGGGGAGATCGATAAACCGTCTTGCTTTTCAGGAATCTAAAAAGTCAGTTTCCGGCCCTGGCGCTGCTTGTCATAGCGGCCACGGCCGCGCAAGCGCAACAGGGTGGCCCGCCCGCGCCGGCCACGCCAATTGCGCCAGCCGCTCCGACTGCTCCGGCACGGCCATCACGGGCCGCCGCCGCGGCGCAGACGGCTCCGGGCATTTCGCCGCCGCCGCCGCCGCAGGTCGTCACCGTCCTGCATCGCTTGAGCGGAATCAAGCTGATGAGATGGCTGAATCGCTCGGGCACGCCCGTCGCCGCCGTCGTCGAGCTGGACGACGAAAACAGGCCGGCGTCGGGCATGCACATGAGCATCGCCGCCGGTTTCACACTCAACGACGGCGAGAGCATCGTCGCTTCACTTCCACAGGCCGAAGCCGAGATTCTGGTCACAGACGCTCCCTTTCTCGCTGGGGAGTCGGGCGGGACAGCCCCGGCCTCGCCGGCTGAAAGCGCCGATCTGACGGTCGTGCGACGCGACGGCTTCCAGTTTACGGTCAACTATGTGGGCCTGGACGGGTTGACGGGCCTCTCGCTGCTGCGCCTGAACGGTCTCAAGCTCCCGCCCGTGCCGGAGGCGCTTGAAGAAAGGCTCGCTGTCGGCCAACGCGTGCGACTCTATGCGCCGGAGCGTGCCGCCCGGCCGGAGTCCATGTCGCCCGGCAATCTTTATTTGCGTATGGGCGAGATAGAGGGCCGGCTGGCGGCGATCACTCGTCTGCCTTCGGGCCGCGTCGCGCGCCTGACGGTGCGCGCGCCCGATCTTTCACCCTCTATCAACGGCGGCGTGGCGGTCAACGATGCGGGTGAGACCGTAGGCATAGTCGAAGCCACCACCGCGACCGAGGCCCGCATACTGCCCACGCGTGTCGTGCGAAGCGCCGCCGCGCGTGTGCTCGCGCGGCGTGCAAGCGTTCCTCGCCCGTTGCTGGGCGTAAGCGGCAAGGCCGTAACTTCCGCCTCTCTTTTTCAGTTCACGTCGAGCGGCTGGTCGCAGGCGGAGGCCGCCGCCCTGATGACGAAGGGTCAGGGGCTCCTTCTGACCTCGGTCGTGCCGGATACCCCGGCGGCGCTCGCCGACCTGAGACCGGGCGATATTATCGTGCGCGTTAATAACGACGAGGTGAAAAACGCTGAGGATTTCACGTTCATGTTGAGCGAGGCGGGCCTGGATTCAACCGTTCTTTTCACGGTCTTGCGTGGCCGGGCCCACGCCCCGAAACCGCAGCCGGCCCGGCCGCCGCAAGCGCCCATGCCTGTTGCTGCCGCCGCCACCGCGCCGCCGGCCGCGATGCCCTCTATGCCGACGATGCCCG
>DASQYE010000761.1:0-3511 GCA_035639355.1 Pyrinomonadaceae bacterium | reverse complement strand
AAGGCGCGGTTCAAGCCCTGTATGATCGAGACCATGAAGATGACAGTGATGACGCCGACGCTGACACCCAGAATGGTGAGCGCCGAACGAAGCTTGTTCGTGCGCAGCGTATCGACGGCCATCGCCGCCGATTCCCGAATGTCGTCGAATGTCATAGCCGTCCTCTAGTTCACGCCGCCGAATATCTTGGTTATCCTTCGGTCGCCGTCGAAACGCACGATCAGATCATAATGGCCCTTCATAGTCGCAAGGCCCAACCTACGCCACAACTCGCCCTGATACTCGCGCGCCGTCCACGTCCAGTACTCGTCGGGCTCTCTGCGGGCCGTCTCGTGCGGCTCGCCCGCGATGCGCCTCACTTCGTCCTTCGTCATTCCCACCCTGAGCTGTGCGTGCGCGCTCTCTATCCTGTTCGAGACGCGCCGGTAGACGAACCGCTCTCGCACTAGCTCCACGCCGAAGAGAAGAACGAGCGCCGCAAAGGCTGCGCCCAGGCTCTTTAGGATGAGCTTGTGCCGTCCGCTCTTCATCACTCGGCCCTCAGCGCCTCGATGGGGTCAAGGCGTGCGGCGCGCCAGGCGGGCCACAGGCCGCTGACGATGCCCACAACCGATGATACCGTGACGCCTAGCACGGCCGAGGTGACGCTTATCAAGAGCGGGAAGCCCATCAGAAAAGAGAGTACGTAGGCGAGAGCGAAGCCCGCGACGACGCCGATTGCGCCGCCGATGGCCGTCACCGTCACCGCCTCTATCAAAAATTGTTGGAGAATATCTTTGCGGCGCGCGCCTATTGCCTTCCTGATGCCTATCTCCCTGGTTCGCTCCGTCACCGAGACGAGCATGATGTTCATCACGACGATGCCGCCTACGACCAGCGAGATTGCCGCCACGCCAATCGTCACGATGTAGATGTTCGAGGTCGCCTTGCCGTAGAGGTCTAAAAATACATCCTGCGTCTCTAAAGCGAAGCCGTCGTCCTCGTCCCTGGAAGTCTTGCCGCGACGGTTACGCATCACGGCGCGCACCTGATCCTGCACCTCCGTCAACTGCTCGGCGGACGCGGCCTGTATGAAGACGACCAGCGAATCGCGCGAGCCGTACATCTTCTGATAGGTCGGGTAAGGAAGATAAATCACGTTGTCGCGCGAAAAGCCGAAGACCTTGCCCTTGGTCTCGGCCACGCCGACGACCTCGAAGGGGCGGCCCGCGATGCGTATCTGTTGGCCCACCACTCGCTCGGGCTGTGCGCCGCCGAAAAGATTCTCGATGATGTCCGTGCCGACGATGCAGACATCGCGCCCAGCCCCGTGCTCGCTCTCCGACCAGATGCGTCCCGCCTGGACGTTGACATCGTTGATCGCGAACATGGAGAGCGAGACGCCCTGTAGAGGGACGCCGTCCGACTTTTGATCGCCGTGCTTGATAAGTTCTCTGGCGTTGGCGGTAATGCCCGTGCGCCAACAGGTCGTGCACAGGCGCGCGATGGCCTCGGCATCCTCCTCGGTCACATCCTTGTGCTTGTTGAATTTGATGAAGTCTTCGCGCGAGGTGATGATCTGCGGCCGCTTGGAGACGGTGAAGACGGTCGAGCCCTGCGAAGAGAAGGTGGAAGCGACCGTTTTGTCTAGCCCCTTGATGATGGTCACGACCGCGATGACCGCCGAGACCCCTACGACTATGCCTACGAGCGTGAGCGCGGTGCGCAGCTTATTGGCCCGAAGCGAAGCCGCCGCGACCCGAAACGATTCCCAGAGAGACGCTATACGCAGGCGCATAAAACAAGTGATGAATGATAACCGATGAGCGATGAGTGAAAATCAAGTGCTTCTGCTCATCATTCATCACTCATCACTTATCATTGCTCTATCTGATTCGCTCGTCCTTTTCGATCAGGCCGTCGCGGATCGAGATGACGCGATGCGCGC
Organism: Pyrinomonadaceae bacterium; assembly: GCA_035639355.1. Lineage (GTDB taxonomy): Bacteria > Acidobacteriota > Blastocatellia > Pyrinomonadales > Pyrinomonadaceae > DASQYE01. The sequence continues at coordinate 1,584 of DASQYE010000761.1, read as the reverse complement.
GGGCGGCTATGTCCTGCTCGTGGGTGACGACGATGATCGTGTTCCCTTCGGCGTGCAGCTTCTCGAAGAGGTTCATGATCTCGTAGCTGGTGTGCGTGTCGAGCGCGCCCGTCGGCTCGTCCGCCAGCAGTATCGAGGGATGATTGACGAGCGCGCGGGCGATTGCCACGCGCTGGCGCTGCCCGCCCGAAAGCTCGTTCGGCTTGTGCATCATGCGATCGGCCAGGTCAACCGCTTCGAGCGAGCGTTTGGCCTGCTCGTGCCGCGCCGCCGAGCCCATGCCCGCATAGATCAGCGGCAGCTCGACGTTGTGCAGGCTGGTCGCGCGCGCCAGTAGATTGAAGGTCTGAAAGACGAACCCTATCTCCTGGTTACGTATCCGCGCCAGCTCGTCGTCGTCCATCTCGGAGACGAGCTTGCCGTTGATCCAGTACTCGCCCTTGGTCGGCGTGTCCAGGCAGCCGATCAGGTTCATCAGGGTTGACTTGCCCGAACCAGACGGGCCGATGATCGCCACGTACTCGCCCTTCTGCACGTCGAACGAGACGCCGTGCAGCGCGTGTACTTCTTCGGAGCCCATCTGGTAAGTCTTCCAGGTGTCGCGCATGGAGATAAGGGCGGCGGGCACGGCGTCGCGCGCCAGCAGCTCGCCGTGCCCGAGCACACCCTCCTCAACCGTCGATGTGGACATCGCGAGCGTCACGTCACTCATCGCTATTTACCCTCGCCGGAATTCGAGTTCGAGTCGCCGGGTTTTCTCACCAGCCGCTTGACGGTTTGCGCCTCCTTGAGCGCCTTGAGCACGCGGCTCGGCCCCGTGATGACTTCCATGTTGGGCTGCACGCCGCTCAGGATTTCGATGTCGGATTCACCCGTGATGCCCGTGGTGACTTCGAAGAATTTGACCTTGTTGCCTTCCAGAACGTAAACGCCCTTGATGTCCTTGGGCTTTTCTCCCGTCGTCGGCGCTGAAGGCGCGGCGCTGCTGCCGCCGGCGGCGGGCGATCCCTGCGGGGTCGGAGATTTTTCTACGATGGCCTGTAGCGGCACGGCGACGACGTTATTCTTCACCTGCGTAGTAATGGTCGCGGTGGCGCTCATGCCCGGCTTCAACCCGTTGCGAATATCGTCGGGCACGTTTTGCAGTTGAACGACGACGCGAAACTCCTTCGCCTCCTGGACGTTGATCTGGGTTTGCAGACCGCTCTGCGTCGCCGACTTACCCAAAGCGAGCGGGGTCTTTTGCGTGACCGTGCCGAGGAGTTCGCGCTCGGCGAAGGCGTCAACCTTGATCTTGGCGGGCTGGCCCACTTCGACTTTCGAGATTTCCGTCTCGTCCACCTTGACCTCTACGTTGACCGTAGACATGTCGGCGATGGTCAAGAGCGGCGTCGTAGAGAGTCCGGCGACGGCGAAGGTTCCGACCTTGGACGGAACGTCTGCGATGATGCCTGTGATCGGGGCGAGCTGTGTGGCCTTGGCGAGCTGGCTGGACTGGCCGCGCTGTAGGGCCGCCTGCTGGTTGGCGCGCGACTCGCTCGCGGCGACGCTCGCCTGCGCGCGCTGGACGCCGATGCGCGCATC
>DASQYE010000760.1:0-4764 GCA_035639355.1 Pyrinomonadaceae bacterium | reverse complement strand
AGTCAACCCTGACGTAGGCGTTGCGGCCCTGGCCCGGCACGTAGAGCACTACGCCGCTGCGCTTGTCTTCATCACGAAGATGCGCATCGTATTTGACCATGCTGATGCCTGCGCGCAAATCTTTAAGGTCCCGTCTATTCTTCTCCATTCGATTGATTAAAGCGCTGATTAGGCCCGCGCTTTGTGCACCAACTCTGATGGGGGAACTGACGGCTACTGCGGCCACCAAAATTGCCAGGGTGAGGCCGAGTGTAGCAAATCTCTTCATACAATCTCCTTCAAGAAAGTAAGACTCCGGCCCGGAGGCTTTAAAATCCGGGCGATTATAAGCAATGATTATCGGATGTCAACCTCGTAGGCGACCCCTTGGCCGGCCGCGCCCGGTATGGGACGAACGGCTATGACCTGTGTGTCGGGGCGGCCCGTATGGGCTCTAACGCGGCGCTCGATTTCCCCCATATCTAACTTATCAGAAGGACTTACGGGTGAAATGAGCACTGCGTCGAACCGGCTTTGATGCGCCGGCGTGTTGCGAGGTTCGCTGGTTTCAAACCAGGAACGAGGCGTCAGGAAAATAAAGGCGAGGATGAGCGCGCACAGGACATCGTATTGCCAGGTGGTGCGCCCGTAAGACCAGAAGAAAATCGCCTTGATGATGCGAAAAATAGAGGCCACGTGTAAAAGGTTTCTGAAACTCCTCAAAAGCTGAGGCGCCAGCCAATTCCCGCGCGGCTTTCAACGCTTCTCAAGCACGCCGTGAATTTTAGCCTGACGGGGCCGCTATTGTCTACCCCTAAGAAAAGCGTCACATTTGCACGTTTCCGAGCGGCTGAACGATCTGCCCGTCGCGCATCTGTATGATACGGCGGCACATGGCGGCAGCCTCCGGGTTATGCGTAATCATGATAATGGTCTGGTTGAGGCGAAAGTTCAACTCCTGGAACATGTTAAGGACAATCGCCGAGTTCTCGGAATCGAGATTGCCGGTCGGCTCGTCGGCCAGGATGATTGCGGGGCGTGTGACGACCGCCCGGGCCAGGGCGACCCTCTGTTGCTCGCCGCCTGATAGCTCCAGCGGCTTGTGATGCATCTTGTCTTCGAGACGAAGCAGGCGCAGGACTTCGTGCCTGCGCTCGGGGTCGTCAGCGCCGTTGCCGCCGTGAATGCGTTCGGCCAGGCGCAGGTTGCCCTCGGCCGTAAGCGTCGGGAAGAGGTTGAAGCGCTGGAAGACGAAGCCTATCTTGCGCCGGCGAATGTCCGTGCGGCGAGAGTCCGAGGCGGCCGTCAAATCTTCGTCGTCGATGACGATGCGCCCGCTCGAAGGCGTCAGCAATCCCCCCAACAGGTGCAGCATAGTTGACTTGCCGCACCCCGAAGGGCCCATGATGGCCAGGAACTCGCCCTCCTGCACATCCAGCGAGACGCCGCGCAGGGCCGGCACATCGACGCGCCCCACGCGGTACACCTTCTCCAGATTTTCGGCTCTTAAAATCGTTCTCATAAAGCAGTGACGAGTGACGGGTGACAAGTGACAAGTAAGAATAAGCCATTAACTCGTCACTTGTCACTCGTCACTCATCACTGTATTTAAGTCACTCATAAGAGAGGGCGCTGACGGCGTCCAGGTTGGCGGCGCGCACGGCCGGATAGAGCGCGCCGAGGGCCCCGCCCAAAAGCCCTATCGCGGCCGCCGCCAAGGCCCACGTCCAGCCGTACTCGAAGATGAGTCCGTAGGTGCGATGAATCAGAGCGCCCGCGACGAGCGCGACCGTGAATCCAACGACGAGACCGAGCGCGCTGATGAGGATCGCTTCCTTCTCGATCACGCCGATTATGTAGCCGCGCGAAGCGCCCATCGCCTTGAGCATCCCTATCTCGCGCGTGCGCTCCGTGATCGTCGTGTACATCGCCAGCATGACGACCAGGGTGCTGACGACGGCCGCCAGAACGACCAGCACGCGCAGGAACAGTCCGAGGTAAGGGATGCTCTTCTCGATGCTCGTAAACAGGTCGCGCGTGAACTGTATCTTGTTGCCCGGCAGCGCCTGATTGATGCGCTGCGCCACCACGGACGGATCGACTCCGTCCTTGCACTTGATTAGGATCCAGGTGCACTTGCCGGGGGCTTCGAGCGCGTCCTGCATAGCAGAGAGCGTCATCTTAACGCGCGCGCCCGATTCGGGCGCGTAGATGCCCGTGACGCGATACGGCTTATCACCGAAGAGCTTCACTATGCTCCCGACCTTCAAAGCGCCGTTGCTCGCCTTGGTCTCATCGATCACGACCTCGTCCAGGGCCTCTGGCGGTCGGCCCTCCGTGATGCGCATCTCGTTCATACGCGCGAACGGGGCCCAGTCCACGCCCTCAACCTGCTCGAAGCCGAAGCCGCGCCCGCCCTGGTAGACGTAACGGATCGACGGCACGGCCGCCGCGACGCCCTCTATGCGCTCCAACTCTTCCGTATACTTCGTGCTCAGATTGGCCGTCGAACTCGTCAGGTTATCGCCCGAGCCGGGGCGCGTAAAGATGATCTCTGCGCGCACGTTCGAGGAGCGGCGCTGTAGGTCGTTCGACATCCCGCGCGCCAGACCCGTAAACAACATCACCAGCGCTACGCCGAGCGCCACGCCCAGGATGCTGACGAGCGAGCGAATGGGACGCTGTCGAATGTTGGCCGCGATCAGATTATCCATTAGAAATCGGTGACGAGTGGCAAGTGGCAAGTGACAAGGTAAATCTCTTTGTTCTTACTCCTCACTTGCCACCGGTCACTCGTCACTGCCTTTTTGCGTCTAAGTCCAGCTCCGGCAACTGCCATTTATTTTCCAGTGTGAATACATCGGACGGGTACTCGCGGTCGATGACGACCGATTCCGGCGATTGATAACTGACGCTCAGCTTATAGCGGTCTTGCGGGCGAGTTATCTCTATGCGGGACGGCATCAATACGCTGCCGCCTTCACCGAAATTTTTTGGCTCGGTGTAAGTCACGTCCGTGATGAGCGCGCCCGCGCCGTCGAAGGTTTGCAGGCGCGCGAGCTTGACGGATGAGCCTACGCGGTCGAACCAGAAGCGCCTGAGCAGATGCGCGCCGGTCGCTCCGCCCGCCGCCAGCTCGTCCAGCAGGTAGTAGCCGCGAACGACACGACCTTCGCCCCCGGTCGCTCGCCCGCGCTCCTGCTTTGAGGTGTTCGTCTCCTCCTGGTAAAACTCGCTCTGCGCATAAACCAGCCCGGAATCCGCGCGCGGCAGAATGGGCCGCATGAGCAGCGCGTCGGTCAGGTGCTGCGGGCGCAGGTTGGAGAGCACGCTGCGCGCGCGCTGCTCGCTCATCGTTTTGGCGTTGGCGTTGCGCCCGGCGTTTGCGTCATCTACGGCAAGCGTCGGGTAGGTGGCGTTGTTCGTGCCGCGCACGAAGCGCCGATACTTGTCGTCGCCTTGCAGCACGGCGACGCGAAAATGCTCGCCGTCGGATGTCATCTCCGCGATATTCGTCCCGACAAAAGGGGCTTGAATCTTGAGATAAATCTGGGCTGGGCGCTGTAGGAAGAGCGTTCCGTCGGCCGTGCGGTATTTCTCGGCGAGTCCCGCTTCGGCGAAAGACGTGTCCTGAAACTGTATATCGACCTTGCCGCGAATCGAGCGCACCCCGGCCACGCGGTTGACCTCGTCTATAAGCTGAGACGTATTCGCCTGCGCGAGGGGCGTCAAAAGCGGCGGCACGCCGACCGTGCGCGAGACGCCGAACAGGCTCTTACAGCCCGTCATGCTCGCCAAGACCATCAGTGAAAGGAGAATAAGGGCGAAGGGCGAGCGAGTTTTGGCCCGCACCGCGAGCGATGAATTATGCATCAACGTAAAAGGGCGACGACGTGACGGCAACACACACTTTCTCCATGATCGATACGATAAATAAGGGAAGCTAACAAAGAGGAACGCCTGCTGTCAACGCGCGCCTTTAGTCCAACACGAGCGGCGGCTTGTCGAATTTTCCTCGCAGCTGATTGATAGTTTGCAAGACCTTGGGCCGTCTCACGAGCTTCTGTTCCCAGCGACGCTTGCCCGGCAAATCGACCAGCATGAGGCCGAGCAAGATGGTCAGGATGCCCTGGCCTGGGACGCCCGGCAGCGACATTATGATGCCGAGCACGATCAGGATCACGCCGATCAAGTTCTTCATCAACAGCCCGCTCCAGCGCAGGGCCTTGTGCCGGTCTACCAGGAACTCGCGATCATGCGAGGAATGAAAATAGGTGGCCGGTAGCTTGACCAGCATAAATGAGACCATGGCGAGGCTGCCCGCAAACGTCACCGCGAATAGCAGTAGTCCGATGATCGCGTCGCGCCAGGTGAATGAAGCTAAAAGCTGCGTTATCCAATCCGTCATACGTGCTCGACTATTTTCCGGGGGGCGCAGGAGAGTGGTTTGAAGTCGCTCCCCCTCACGTCCGGGCTTTCACTCGATCTCTGAGCGCGCCTCGAATAAAAGGCTCAAGGCATCATGGAAGACCTCTCGGGCCGCGCCCTCAAGCTGAAACTCGCGCTCGGCCACGCCTTCCCAGAATTCATTCAGTCCGCGCACGCCCGCGCGCTCGAAGGCGAGCGCCTGGACGAGCAGGTCTATGATGTCCGCAGCCTTGACGAGCCGCGCTTCCAGACTCGCGCGATTCTCGTAATCCTCGTGCAGCTCGCTATACATGGCTTCGGCGCGGCGGCCTAGACCTCGCACGATATCGTCGAAGGCCGCGCGCTCGGCACGCCTCC
>DASQYE010000759.1:0-12595 GCA_035639355.1 Pyrinomonadaceae bacterium | reverse complement strand
CGCAAGTTTGCGCCCGGCTGCGGCTCATCGCTTTGCGCCGGTGTCGGCCGGCTCCACGACTGCCCCGTCACTAGCCCTGTCGATTCCTCATCCATAGAAAACCGGCGACAGCTTAAAGACCCGCTTCAGATGCGTCGCTCGCCACGCGTCACTGCTTTAAAAAGTTGGAGAGCAATCTTTTACCCTCGGTCGTCAGGATTGATTCGGGGTGAAACTGCACGCCCTCGACTTTCAAGTCGCGATGGCGCAGTCCCATGATGACGCCGTCGGGCGTGGTCGCGGAAATCTCCAGGCAAGCCGGGAGAGTCTCGCGCTCGACCACCAGTGAATGATAGCGCCCGGCCTGGAAACGATATTCCAGACCTTCGAAGATAGTCTTGCCGTCGTGGCAAATCTCCGTCGCCTTGCCGTGCACGAGCACGGGAGCGCGCACGACGCGCCCGCCGAAGACCTGGCCGATGGCCTGATGGCCCAGGCAGACGCCCAGGATCGGAACGCGCCCGGCGAAGTGATCTATCATTTCCATAGAGACGCCCGCCTGATCTGGCGTGCCCGGCCCCGGCGAGATCAAAATCTTATCGGGACAACAATCGGCTTCGACCTCCTCGACCGTCACCTCGTCGTTGCGGCGCACGTCCATCTCCTCGCCAAGCTCGCCCAGATACTGCACGAGGTTGTAAGTGAAAGAATCGTAGTTATCGATGACGAGGATGATGACCGGCTCTCCCTTTTTTGGGCCATTGTAGCGGGAGGGCGCAGTCTAAGCAAAGACGACGATAGACGTGGGGCGCGAGGCTTTCGCCCGGCCTGAACGGCGTATGGCGGATAAGCCCCCGTCGGTTCGAGACGCGTCATCACCGAAGTGGTCTAAGCGGATACGATATGGTGTGGGCTGTAAGATCAAAACGTATACCCGCCCCTCAAAGTCCAAATAATACAGACGGCGCTCGCAACGGTACGACGCTTGCTAACCTCGCCTGCTCAAGGGAGGTTCGATATGAACTTTAGAAAATTACAGAGCAAGATCGGTGGGGCCCTGGCGGCATTCTCTTTACTGTTTGGTATCGCCCTCGCAACCGGTGCCACAGTACAGGCCCAGTACCCGGACCGTAACGGACAATACGACCGCGACCGCGATTCTCGTGATCGCGATGATCGCGACCGCGAGCGTGAACGCAATCGCAGGCGAAATCGCCGCTGGCGCGACCGCGACGGCTACTACGGCGGTTCTTACCAGCTTCGCCAGACGGCCTTGAACGCGGGCTACAACGAAGGCATCAAGGACGGACGCAAAGACCGCAGGCGCGGCGAGCGCTACGAGTTCCGCGACGAGGGCGCATACCGCGACGCAGACAAAGACTACAACTCGCGTCTGGGCGATCGAGAGTCCTACCGCCGCTACTTCCGGCAAGGGTTCGAGAACGGCTACGCGGACGGCTTCAGGGGCTACTAAGCGGGAACACCGCCCCACAAAATAGAGGAGCGTGGACGCAAGAGAAAATCTCTTGCGTCCACGCTTTTTTCTCTGGCCATCGCTGCTGCCGGCCGGTCACTTGTTAATCACATTCCATCGCAAATCTTTTGCGAGATAAGCTCGCCGGCCCGCGCGTGGCCCGCTACATTCCAGTGGCCGTTCCCTATATTCTCGTTAAAGCCGTGAAGGAATATCTTCTGCTGCTCGGCGTAAGACTGTAGATCGGGAGCGAGGCTCAAGACCGCGATGCCCTCGCGCTCACATAGGGCCTCTATGCGCCGGTCGGGATAAAAGAGGTCAGGCGCGCCGGCGCTCTGCATAAACGCCCTGCGCGCCCGCGCGTCCGGATGAACCTGAATGGCGTTGCTGAGCGTGACGACCAGGAATTTTGCCCCTCTGTTTTCGACCTCGCCGCGCATGAGCTTAATCAAGCCTTCCGTGACCCGCCAGGCGTCCTTCCAGGCCGGATCAGCGGGCTCGCTGTAAATCAGATTATCGAGCCCGAGTTCTTCGGAGCGGGCGGCGTCGGTTTGCGCCTGTGCTGGCGTGTCTGGCGCAGATGAGGCGATGGGGGTGGGGCTGCTTTGCGCTCTCCTCTGCGTGACGTATTTGACGGCGAGCACTGCTTCGTGTACGGCTTGAATGAAACGCAGCCTGTCTCTGAGCCATCTCCCCGCCAGATACGGGACTGAGTTCTCCAGGCGAAACCTACGCGCATGCTGAAACGAATTGTCCAGGGTGAGTTGATCGCCGTCCCCATAGACGAAGTAGGGTATGTCCGTCCTCTTGAAGACGCGCGAGTTGTCCGTGATGTCGTTGCCGGTACAGACGGCCAGCAAAACTATGTCGGGCGAATAGTCCCAGACTTTAGTCCGCAGGGTTATCAGCTCCTGCGCCGTACCGTAACCCGAGACGCCGAAGTTTATGACCTCCACCCGCCGGCCTTCAAACTTTAGGCACTGCTGCTGTAGCTTCTCTTCAAGCACCGCCCAGAACGTGTTCTCTAAGGGGACTTGAAGCGCCTCGGCGTAGGAGTCCCCTATGACGGCGATGCGAAACGTATTCGGAGGCTTCCCCTTGGCGTGCTCGGCGTCCCTGAGGCCGTCGCTATTGATGCGTACGTAGTTCTTACCCTCGCGCTTGTACCATCCTTCCACGCCCGCGCGGAGCGCGATGCCCCTGTCCGTGTCCGTCGTATAAAAGTTCGGGAACGAATAGCCCGCGATGCGCAAGGCCGCCTCGACCGTGAGCAGACCGACGACGAGCCCCGCGAGTATCATCAAGAGCCTGGTCGAAAGCCTGTCCTGGCGTCCTCTTTTCCCGGCATGGCCGTGTCGCTTTCTCATTCAACTTTGCGGTCGGACGACGATCTTACTACTACTTCTTCGCGCCCTCGGTACGCTCTTTTATAAGGCGCGCGGTTTCCTCATGACGGCCCAGGTTGGCCCAGACGAATGCCGTTCTGCCGTCGCTCGCGCGGGCGCGCGCGTCCGCCCCACGGTCAAGCAGTAGACGAGCCATCTCCGTATTGCCCTTGGAGGCCGCGATCATGAGTGCGGTCACTCCCTTCTTGTTTTTAGGGTTAGGGTCCGCGCCGCGCTCAAGCAGAAGCTGCGCCATCGAAACGCGGTTGAAGAAGGCGGCCCAGGAGAGCGCCGTTCCCGTCTCTTCGTCGTTGGCTTCGATACTAGCGCCGCCGTCCAGGAGTGCTCGCACGATCTCCAAGCGCTCTTTCCACGAGGCGTACATCAGCGCCGTAGCGCCGTCGTTGGACTTTAGATTAACGTCGGCGCGGGCGTCCAGCAACGCTTTCGTCATCGCCGCCGCGCCGTCGCGCGTCGCGCGCATCAAGGCCGTGAGCCCGTCCTTGTCTTTCGCGTTCACATCGGCTCCACCGGCTATCAAGGTCTGCACGATCCTGATTTCGCCTCTCGCGGCGGAGGCCAGCAGCGGCGTCTCACCATTTTCGTCCCTGGCGTTCGGGCTCATCCCGGCTGCCAGGAATAGATTCACGGCCCGCAAATCTCCCTCCCTCGCATGGGCCACAAAGCTTTTCTCGTCGTACGGGATGTCTCGCAGGGTCATTTCCCTGCGCGCCAGCTCCGGCGTCACGTGAGACTTAGACGCATCCACGCAACCGGCGAGCGCCATAAGCGAGATAAGCGCGACAGAGGCGAGCCTTGCGCCGGGCCCGAGGCTTAGCCTGTGACGACCGATCTTGTCTGCGAATCGAGCCATACTTTAAACGAAGGCGAAGGAGAGCTTCGGCGGTCAAAGGCCCTTCTCGGCCAGCTCTATGGCGCGCATCAGTGCTCGCGCCTTGCTGACCGTCTCCTCATATTCACGCTCCGGCACGGAATCGGCGACGATCCCCGCCCCGGCCTGTATCATAGCCAGCCCGTCGCGCATGACGATGGTGCGAATGGCGATGCACGAATCGAGGTTGTCCGCGTAATCCATGTAGAGCACAGCGCCCGCGTAGATGCCGCGAGGCTCGGGCTCTAGCTCCTGAATGATCTCCATCGCTCGAACCTTGGGCGCTCCCGTCACCGTCCCTGCGGGAAAGCAGGAGGCGAGCGCGTCCAGGCGATCAAGCCCGTCTCGAAGCCGCGCGCGCAGGCTGCTTACTAGGTGCTGCACGTGCGAGTAGCGCTCGACGCTCATCAGGTCGTCCACTTTGACGGAGCCGTACTCGGCGACGCGGCCCAGGTCGTTGCGGCCCAGGTCTACAAGCATCGTGTGCTCGGCCACCTCCTTCTCGTCGGCGCGCATCTCTTCGCCGAGCATCCAGTCTTCGGTCTCGGTCGCGCCGCGCTTGCGCGTGCCCGCAATCGGACGATAATCCAGACGCTGCCCGCGACAACGCACGAGCATTTCCGGCGACGCCCCGATGATCGTCTCATCGCCGAGGCGAAGAAAGTACATGTAGGGCGACGGGTTGGTCGCGCGCAGGGCGCGGTAGATGGCAACGGCGTCGGCCTCCGTCTCCCTGCTGAAGCGCTGCGAGAGCACGACCTGGTAGCAATCCCCTGCGGCGATGCGTTCTTTGACCAGCCCGACGGCGGCCTCGAACCCCTCTCGCGTCCAGTTCGATACGAAGGGTTTCGGGTCTGGCGCGGCGCGGCCGCGTGCGCCCCCGGCGGCGCGGCTCCCCTTCTTGCGGCCGAGGCGCGGCGCGGGTGCGTCCGCCAGCAGCTTTTCGATCTTCGCGGTTTTCTCCAGAGCGCCCTCGTACAGCTCTCTCAAGCGCGTGCGGCTGCCTTCGGCCTCCTCCGTCAAGACGATGGCGACGATCTCGATCTGCTGGCGCACGCGGTCGAAGGCGAGCAGAGTACGATAAAACATCCAGACGGCATCGTCCGTGGCCGCTACCCGGTCGCCACCCGCGCCGAGCACGGGCTCGAACCAGCGCGCGGCGTCGTAAGAGATATAACCGACCGCTCCGCCCGCGAGCGGCGGCAGCCCAGTGCGACGCGCCAGCTCGCGGTCACGAAAATAATCGCGCACGAACGCGGTCGCGCGCATATCAATCGTCTCGCGCTTTGTTCCCCTTTCGACTACGGTTTGACCATTGCGCCCGCGCACGATCATCGAAGGGTCTGCGCCCAGGAAGGAATAGCGCGCGACGCGCTCGCCGCCCTCTACGGATTCCAGTAGAAAGCTGTGACGTGCCGTGCCCGCCACGCGAAGGAATGCGCCGACCGGAGTTTGTAGATCGGCGAGCACGCTGCGCACGACGGGGACGACATTGCCGCGTCCCGCTTCGCGCTCGAACTCTTCAAATGAAGCGGGCTGAAGCTCAAGCATAGTCTGGTTCCATAAATGTATCGGAGCAGCCGCTCTACCCCGTCGCCCGACGGGCAGCCGCGAAGACCGCTCGGCCGCTATCACTCTCCGACTAAACGGTTGGACGATAGCCACTGCCCGCCATCGACGACCAGCACCGCGCCGTTGACGAAGCTAGCCCCGTCGGAGCAGAGAAAGACCGCAGCCTGCTCTATATCCTTGATAAGACCGAAGCGGCCCAGCGGAATACCGCGACGCAGCCGCTCTTTCACAAGCGCGGGGATCAACCTCGCCATGCCCTCCGTATCCTCTATGGGGCCGGGCGCGATCGCGTTGACGCGTATGCCGTGACGGCCCCACTCGACCGCCAGGTTGCGCGTCAGGGCGTCTACGCCGGCCTTCGCCGCAGAGACGTGCAGCTGATAGGGCGTGCCCCCGTAATGCAGCGTCGCGCTGATATTCAAGATCGAGCCGCGCGCCCGTTTCAGCTCGGCGAAGGCGGCGCGCGAGACGTTGAAGGTTCCCTTGAGGTCTATGTCAACGACCGTCCCGAAGCCGTTGGGCGACAACTCCTCGGCCGCGCAGAGAAAATTGCCAGCCGCGCCGTTGACCACTATGTCGAGCCGGCCGAATTTTTCGAGCGTCGCGGCGATGGCCCTCTCGACCTCTTCCATACGGCGCACGTCTGCGGCCACGGCCAGCGCCTCGCCGCCCCCGGCGCGAATCTTTTCGGCTGCCGGTTCCAGATGCTCCATCTTGCGACTGACGAGTGCGACCCTCGCCCCGGCCTCAGCGAGCGCCCGCGCCACGCCGCCGGTGATCCCCGTACCGCCGCCCGTCACAAACGCCACGCGGCCCGTCAGCAGCCCGTCAACAAAGATTTTATCCTTCATAAGTTCAGCCATCGGCAATCCGTCAACAGTAACCGGTCAAAGAAAAGCCGATTACCGACCGCTTCTCTAGCGTTAGGCCACACGCAACGCTTCCTGCAAGGTGAAGCGTCCCTCGTAGAGCGCCTTTCCGATAATGACGCTGTCAACGCCGCAGCCGCGCACGCTCAATAACCGCTCTATGTCTTTCAAGGAGGAGACGCCGCCCGCCGCAGTCACTCTGAGACCGGAGGCGCGCGCGATGGCGCACGTCTGTTCCGTATCGACGCCTTCGAGCGTGCCGTCGCGCGCCACGTCCGTGTAGACGATGCGATCGATGCCGGCGTCGGCGACGCGACGCGCCAGCTCGGCGGCGGAGATTTTCGCCTGCCTCTCCCAACCGCCGACCATCACCTGGCCCGCGCGCGCGTCAATGCCCACGCAGATGCGAAAGCCGAAAAGCTGCACGAAATTCTCAAGCGTCGCGGGCGATTCGGCCGCAAGCGTTCCGATGACGACCTGGGCCGCGCCGTATTCGATCATCTGCTGCACGTCCGAGACGGTACGCATCCCGCCGCCGGACTGGACGGGAATCTCTATGGCGCGAATAATACGCCGGATAACTTTACGATTGCGCGAGTCGCCGCCCGCGAACGCGCCGTCCAGATCGACCACGTGAAGCATACGCGCCCCGGCGGCTTCAAAGTTCTGCGCGATCAAGACAGGGTCGCCGTCATAAATCCTGACTTCCGACTTGCGCCCCTGCGTCAGGCGCACGCAAAGCCCATCCTTCAGATGAATTGCCGGAATAATCAACATGAGAAGGCAGTGATGAGTGACGAGTGGCAAGTGACAAGTTGAAGACAAGTTGCTTTGCTCGTCACTCGTCACTTGTCACCGAGTCACTGTTTTTAGGGCTTCTGGCTCCTGTCCTTCCGGGGGAACGTCGCGTCCCATGCTTTTCAGGATACTGATAATGGTTCCGGCCATTCGCTGCGCCTGCTCGTTATTCGGGTCGTTACGCAGCGCGCGCCTGTAATCGCCGAGCGCGGCGCGATACTGGCGTACTCCGGTCAGCGCGTCGCCGCGATCCGCGTAAGCTTTGCCGAGCGCCAGTCGCGTCTGTTGGTCTGCGGGATTTTTCTTCGCTTTCGCTTCGAGCCGCTTGATCTCGGCGTCGTACTTCGAAGTATCTACAAACTCACCGCCGCCAGCGGCGGCCGACTGTGTCGCGGGCCTTGGCGAAGCCGCAGATGGCGGCGCGGCGCTGGCCCGCGTGTTCGCGTTTGCCGTCGGAGCGGCCGGAGCCGCCGCCTGGTTCGTCGCGGTCGGCGCATCGCGGCCGCCGCCGCACCCTCCGAGGGCAAGCAGGACGAGGAAGCAGACCGCGCCCGTCAAAGCGATTCGCATTCTATTTCTCATCTCTTCAAAGCTTAGCTTCCGGCAATATAGGGCCGCGACTGCACTATGTAAATCTGCCCGCGCATGTAGGCCCATTCGATGTCCTGTTCGCGGCCTCCGAAAACCCGCTTGATCGAGGTCGCGGCGCGTACCAGGCGGCGCACCACCTCGTCCGTGAGCACGGCGCGCTCGCCCGTGATCGGAATCTCCTTGACGCCGCCCTGCGCGTCAAAGGTCAGGAGGCTGTCTTCTTCCGAGCGGGTCAGCACGCTGACGGCGTTGGTGCGCGGGCGAAAGATGATCTGTTCTGCGATCTTCCTGCCTTCAACGACCTTGATGCCGAGGCCACGCTTGGCGCTGATGTAGATCGCGCCCCTGTTGTCGCGGTCATAAGGGTCTGTCGTAATCATCACGCCGGAGCTTTCCGAGTTGATGCCCTCCTGTATGAGCACGGCCATGTAGACCATCGTGTGAGGAATCGCGGCGCGCTCCCTCGCCTCGTAGGCTTCAAAGTTCCAGATAGAGGCCCACACGGTCTTGATCGCATCGACAAGCTCCTGGTCGCCTCGCACGTTGGGCACGGTCGTGTAGAGCCCCGCGCCGTTGAAGTTCGGCAAATCTTCGCTATTGGTCGAGCTGCGTACGAACAGTCCCTTGCCCGCATACTCGGCACGGACGCGGCGAAGGATTTCGGCGCGCAACGCTTCGTTCATCTTCCCCGCCTTGATCGTCGCGCGCATAGAGACCAGCCGCTCGCGGCGATAGGCCGGATCGTGAACGAAACGCTGATCCTCCAGCATGTCGCCGATCTCCTCGTCCAGCTTGTTCTCCTTGATGAACTGGTCGTAGTAATAGAAGGGGATGGTGAATCCGCCGGGAACGACTATGCCGGGCAGCCGCGCGTTCATCACTTCGCCCAGATTGGCTGACTTCGCGCCGTAGGCCGGGACGGAGCGTGCCCGCTGCTGGCTGAGGCTCGCCAGGCGCTTCACAGAGAGATCAAAGCGCGGCTTCATAAGGTCTGTGCGCTCGCGCAAGCGCCTCTGGTATTCGTTCAGCGCGTTATTGTCTGCGTGCTTGATCGTGTACTTATCGTACTTCGTCTCGAAGATAATCCAGCGCCCGTCATACTCCCTGAACAGCTCCTCTGCGTTCTTGATGTAAGCGTTCGGCACGCCCCAGGATTTCGCAAGGAGGTTGATGTGCGAAAGCGGCGTCGAGGGTTTCGACACGATGATTCCGGCGACGGGCGGGAGCGTAACCGGCACTTCGTTGAGGACCAGAATCTCGTTCGAGCCGATCTCGACGTGCTCGTCCAGGTTCTGGATGATATGTATGCGACCGATGCCGCGCGCGACGTTCAAACCCTGGTACTCCTGCCCCTTTGTAATCTCGCTTTGAAGGACTCGCTGCAAGCCCACAATCCCGGCCGATGCCTGTTCCTGCCTGAGCGAGTTCGGCTTGTAGGCCACGGGGTCGAAAAACGTCCTGCCGATTATCTCGGCCGCCAGCTTGATCTGGTCTGTCGGGATCAGGTCGCCCTCCCAGAACTCGAAAGTCCAGCGCCGCACGGGCGTTTGATAGGCGAGCGTTCCCATGATGAAACGGCGGTTCGGCTTCAGGTAGTTATTCTCGAAGAACTCGCGCCCCCTCTCCAGCGACAGGTACGTGCCGTTGACGAAATCCTTATGAAACCGATACCGCTTCATATTGACGTAATAGATTTTATTGTTGTCTTTGCGGTCAATGACGAACATGACGTGCGGCAGAGGATAAGGCGTCTCTTCGTCATAGGTGCGGGCTATAGAATCAAACTCGGCGCGAGACTTGAGCGCGGGCAACGAGCGCGGGCCGGAAGGCTGCGCATTTACATCTACGACGAATGATGGTGCCGTACAAACAGCCAGGAGTAAGAGCCCGGCCAGCCGAACCTTGATCGCCAAACTCATTTTCAGATTCCCTTCCGCCCAACAGTTTCGCGCCATCCCTTGGCGCAACAATTCTACCAGATCATCCGCTCTGACGGCGCTCCGTCAGAAGGCCGCCACGACGGACGCGCCGCGCTCGCAGCCTGTGCATCGAAAGGAAGTTTCGCTAAGCTAACGGGTGATAATCAGAATGGGGAGATGACGTAGATTCTTTCACACGTCGAAGAATTCGGAAAGGCGCTTGAGCGGGCGGCCCCGCGCTACGGCGTAGAGCTGGGCGCGCAGGCGGTCGCACAGCTGAGCCTATACTACGAGCACGTGATGGCCTGGACCGGCAGGCTGCATCTGGTCGCGCCCTGCTCGCCTGATGAGTTTGCGACGCGTCATGTGCTGGAATCCCTGCTCGCGCTCCCGCACCTTCCACAGGGGGCGCGCGTGGCCGACGTAGGCTCCGGCGCGGGGCTTCCAATCATTCCCTGTCTGATCGTGCGGCCCGGCATACACGCTACGCTCGTCGAGTCCTCGGCCAGGAAAGCGATCTTCCTGCGCGAAGCGCTACGGCTACTGGGCCTGTCGCACACGGCCACCGTGGTTGCAGGAAGGTTCGAGACGACACCCGTGATGGAGGTCGAGATCATCACGTGCCGCGCGCTTGATCGCTTCAAGGAGATGTTCCCAAGGCTACTTGCATGGTCGCAGCCCACGAGCACGCTGCTGCTCTTCGGCGGCCCCGCGCTTGAGCTGGAGATAAAGAAGCGCGCGCTCGACTACCGGGCCGTACTTATGCCCGAATCAGAGCAGCGATTCCTCTTCGTCACGAGGGCCGCGCCCCTCTTATCGAATCCTTGACGAATCCGATGGACGCCTGGCCCTTCGCGCGCGGCGCTCTTATCCGAATCCTCTACAAACGCAGGACGAGGTGAGAGCAGACTTTGCATCTCACCTCGTCTCATGGGATAAGGGCATGTGTGGCGCTTAGGGTCTTAGCGTACCACGTCTATGCCGATCAGTTGTTGGCCCGCGATGACGAAGTCGGCGGGCGGCAACTCCTTTTCATAGATCGGCGAGAGCACGGTCGGCATGTAGCCGCCCGACGTTCTGTCGCTGTTCAGGGTGGCGATTACGGAGGGCGGCAGGTTCGGCAGCTCGCTTGTGCCGATCACCGCGCCCGACGTGATGCGGAACAGCTTGACGTAGAGCCGGTCGTTCTTCTTGACCTTGTTGATGGCATCGACGAGCTGGCCCAGGTCTTGCGGGACGAAAGCCTTGGCCGCCGATCCTTCCTGTAGCGCCCCGCCGTCGCCGACGAAGACCAGCAGTTGTCCGAGCGGCACATCCAGGGGAATCTGCACGGGGATGCGCTGGACGAACTGCTTGCCGGAATCGGTGCGGACGTAGGCTTGAATCTCGACCGTCTCGCCGCGCTGCGTTTCCGTGCGATCAAGCGCGATGCGTTCAAGGGTGGCCGCGTACTTCGCGTCGGTCGAAGAAATATCGAGCGTCACACCGTTAAGCTCAACGCCCTCGAAGCCGCTCGACATCAGGGCGCTGACGGGCACGGCGATGGAGCCGGCGGCCAGCAGGGCCGCGTTGGCCGAGGCCGAAAATCGACGGTCGATCTGGATGGTGGGTTGTCCCTTGACGTTGATCTGTCCGCGCACGCTGAGCGTCTGGTCGCCGAGCGAGCGCTCGCTAGACGTGATCGTGTTAAAGACGGTCAGGTTCAGGAGCAGGGGCGTCAGGAATGAATCGCTCGCCACTTCGTAGGTGTAGACCTCCGTGCGGTCGCGGCTCGTGTGCAGGTTAACGCGCACGGGAATCATCTTGGGCGTCTGGCCCAGCTGGCCGAAGATGCCCGTCGCCCTGTCCTGCGAGATCGCTCCGACCATCTGGCTCGGCACGGCGAGCTTGAAAGAGTTGTTGGCGTTGGCGACGACCGTCACGACGGAGCTTTCGGTCATCGGCATGTCGGCCGCGCCGAGGCTCAGGAACGGGTGGCCGAAGGCGTATATGCGGTCTTTGTCGCGGAACGTAACGGTTCCCGAAGCGGCGATAGAAAAATCTCCGCGCACGAGCTGCACGCTAACAGATGTGCCGGGCGCGAGCGTCTTGTCAGTGGAGGGAGCAAGCGGCGTGATCGCGGCGGCTCCGCCAGCGCCGGAGACGGGCAGCAGCCCGCTCGCCAAAAGCTGGGGCGTAAAGAGCGCGAGCGATTCCTGGCTGATGCCGCCGAAGACTACGGGCGTCGCGATGGGTTGAAACTGTTGGCCCATCAAAGGAATCAGCGGCGAGCCCTGGGCGACAGAGGCGACCAGTGGAGCGCCCGTGACGGCCGGTTTCGGCAGCGCGGGCTTCCATTCGGTGGCCGCAAGCTGCGTGAACGAGACGGAGTGCGCCTCACGTCTTCCGCCCGTGTTGGGTTCCGACCCGCGCTCGAAAATATCTATCATCTGCTTGATAGGGGTGATTCCGGCGATGGGCTCTTTCGAGAAGGGGAAGCTGAAGGCGACCGCCCCGACAAGGCGGCCGTCTATGTAGACGGGCGAGCCGCTCATTCCGGCGAAGACGCCGGTTCTCTCGGCCAGTGGGCCGGTCAGGCGCGCGATGATCGCCGACTGTCGCGGCCCAGGGAAACCGGGCAGCACGCCCAGGATTTCTACGCCGAACTCCTCCGGCTCCGTCCCACGGAAGACCGTCCACCCGACCGCCTTCATGCCGGGACGCACGTCCTCAAGGGGAAACAACCTGGCATCCGTAATATTCTTCGCAACGGGGGCGGGGGCTGCGGTGGGGGCGGGGCGCTGCTGCTGCTGCGCGGCGGCGCTAGTCGAGAGCGCGCCGAGCGCCAGCAGTGCCAACGCGAGAATCGATATAAAGTTTCTCTTCATCAAACAACCTCTGGGAACTTTCGAGAAGGCTCAAAAAGAGCCGCAACTCTGCAAAAAGGTGAGCGCCTCGGCCGAAGTATAAAGCGCCGGCGGCAGGGGGACTGTAGGGCCAGGAGGGCCGCTACGAATGACTATAGCTTTGGCTTTCGACAACGGTCAAGCTCTACGAAGTTTCATTTTGCCGGTTTCGTCTTCCGATCTCGCCGGGCCTGGCGCTTCCCGGCCCCGAACCGTAAGAGAAGCCATCCT
>DASQYE010000758.1:0-2546 GCA_035639355.1 Pyrinomonadaceae bacterium | reverse complement strand
TCCCTATATCGAGGCCGACCGTATGTGACGCGCGTTTAGCCATAAAGTTCCTCTCTCAAATTCCGAAATCTCAAATCTCAAAGCTCAGCTTTGCTCAATCTCCCGGCTCGAAGCCCGTTGGGCGAAGATTGAAAAACGGCTCGCCGCGCCCGGCCCTCGCATCATCCGACGCGACGCGGGCGGCTCTGCGAGGCGGCATCGCCGGCCGCCTTCTCTTTCTTATCCTTCTTCCGGCGCTCTTTTTCGCGCTGCCTTGCGATGGCGTCATCCCTGCTCTTTTTGGCTCGCTCTTCCGGCTTCGAGCTATCGGCGCTACTGCTGCTGCTGCGCGAGTCCGTTCTAGTTCTCGCGGTCTCGATCTGCTGCTCCTGCTCTACATCAGCGCCCGCGCCGCTGCCGCCGAAGTTCGGGGCGTTGGGGCTCAAGCCGAGCACCAGGCTATCGTCCTTATTCATGACCCTCGAAGCGTCTATGTAGACGATGAAGGGCCCGACGGGCGTCGAGCGGCTCTCGTCCAGCTTGGCGAGCGTTTTCTTTAGACGATAGCCGAAGTTCTCCCGTCCGATGCGGACTTCGATCCGCGCGTCGTCGCCCGCCAGCTGCACGCGCACGTCACGCAGGTCTTCCAGATTGACTTCGCTGACGCGCTCGCTCAAGCCGGCCGCTTCCCACTCGGCGCGCATCTCGTCGTACTTCTGCATCCGCTCGCGGTTGGCCGCGCGCGCCGCAACGGTCGCCGACTCGTCCAGGCCGCGTATGAAAAAGGCCGGTATCTGATCGTTCGGCGAGACCTGTCCGAGCATGACCGCGTCCGTATCGACCCAGACCAACCGCCCTGCGCTTGTGCGCAAGACGGCGAGCGGCACGCGCTCAGTCACGCGCACGCGCAAACCGTCGGGCAGAACGCGCGAGATGACGGCGCTGCGCACCCACGAAACCTTTTGCAGCTCGCGGCTGATCTCGTCCAGGTCCGCGCGCCAGACGCCCGTCTGTGCCGAGGCGCGCCGCACCACCGCCTTGATCTCGTCGGCGGAGGCGCGTGAAGTGGTGTTGACCTCTATGGTGCGGGCCTGGAAGAAGGAGGCAGAGGCCGCCGCACGATAGCCCGCGAAGATGAGCAGGCCGGTGGCGATGGCTAGCAAAACTTTTCCGGCGAGCGGAAAGTAGGAGAAGATTCGGCGCAGGAGGCCGGAGCCCGTGCGCTCGCTGGCGGCAGCGCCGCGCCCGCGCCGCGCTGGTCGCTGCACGATGCCGCCCGCTTTCGTCGCCTGTCCGGCGCTCGCGCCGCGACCCGTGGCCCTGGGTGTGATGACCTGTTCCCTCAACTCTCTTCTTCTTCCCTTTCAGTCTTGCGCTCGTCTTCCGCATCCCGTGGCGCTTCGGCTCGCCACAGTTCCACCTCGTATTCCAGCTCGATGCCATGTTCGCGCCGGACGCGTTCCCTGATCTCTTCGGCGAGGGCCAGGGCATCCGATGCCTGCGCATCGTCTCCCTCGGTCACTATAAAGTTCGCATGGATGGGCGAGACTACGGCTCCACCGCGCCGCTCTCCCTTCATACCCATCTCGTCTATGATCTTGCCCGTGCCGACGGCGCTTCCCGGAGGATTCTTGAAGAAGCATCCGGCGCTGCGCCCGCCGTGCGGCTGCGTCGCCATGCGCTTTCGTTTGGCCTCTTTCATGCGCGCCCCTATCTCGGCCGGGTCGTCTGGCCGCAAGTGCAGCGTAGCGCCGAGCAGCAGCTCGCCTTCGCGGAACGAGGTGTGGCGGTAATCCCACTTGATGTCCGTGCCGGGAACGTCCACGACGCGGCCTCCGCGTGCGACCCTGACCGTTTCCGTAACCCTCCCTATCTCGTGGCCGTAAGCGCCCGCGTTCATCCACAAGGCTCCGCCGACGGTTCCGGGTATGCCGCCCAGTCCTTCTATTCCTGCGAGCCCGCGTCTTCCTGCGTCAACGCACAGGCGCGGCAGAGAGTAACCGGCGCTCACGGAGACGCGCTCGCCGTCGAAGCGCGCCTCTCCTTTAAGCTCTTTAAGAGAGACGACCACGTAATGATGATCGGCGTCGTCGGCCAGGATATTGCTTCCGGAGCCGAGCGCGCGCCAGGCCACGCCGCCCTCGTCGAGCGCATGAACGACGCGTGCCGCCTGCTCTTCCGTTTCGGGCGAGATGACCCAATCGATCGCGCCGCCGACGCGCAAGGAAGTCAGCTCCGCGAAGCGACGCCCGCGCTCGGCGCGCACGCCCAACCGCGCCGCGATCTCTTCGATCGCCCGGTCGCGCTTCTGGTAATCGGCCTGTCGCCCGGCTTCGCTCATAAAAGTTCTGCTATCTCTACTTCGACATGCCTTGCTCGCGCAGCAGTTCGAGCAGTTGTTCGCCCGCGCGATAGACGGGGCCGGCCCCGAGCGTGATGACCAGATCGCCCTCTCGCACCTGGGCGCGCAACACGCCCGCCGCCTTGTCGAGCGCGCCGATGTAGTACGCGTTCTTGTGGCCGTAGCGCTTGATCGCATCGGTCAATACCTCGGACGTGACGCCGTC
>DASQYE010000757.1:0-4013 GCA_035639355.1 Pyrinomonadaceae bacterium | reverse complement strand
CGTGATCGACAAGCTGAAGAAACGCTACGGCGTCGAAGTCGCGCTTCACCCGCCGAAGGTGCCCTACAAAGAGACGATCACGCAGCGCGCCGAAGTACAGGGGCGACACAAGAAGCAGACGGGCGGGCGCGGACAGTTCGGCGATTGCAAGGTCGTCTTCGAGCCGCTGCCGCGCGGCGGCGGCTTCCAGTTTGAAGACAAGATTTTCGGCGGCGCGGTTCCGCAGAATTTCCGCCCCGCCATTGAGAAGGGCATCGTCGAAGCGGCTTCCCATGGCGCTGTGGCGGGCTATCCGTTGATCGACTTCAAAGCCGTCCTGGTTGACGGTTCCTATCACACGGTTGACTCGGACGAGCACTCGTTCCGCGCCGCCGGGCGCAAAGCGTTTCGCGCAGCCATAGAGAAGGTCAAACCGACCTTGCTTGAGCCGATCATGGATGTCGAGGTGAGCGCGCCGCAGGAATACAGCGGCGACATCATGGGCGACCTCAACTCGCGGCGCGGTCGCGTCCAGGGCATGGAGTCGCGCGGCAATCAACAGGTCATCAAAGCGCAAGTGCCCATGGCCGAGATGCTCGATTATCAATCGAAACTGAATTCGATCACGGCGGCACGCGGCTCCTACCACATGCAGTTCTCGCACTACGATCAGGTTCCAGGCCAGATCGCACAGAAGATCGTCGAGCAGGCCCGAAGCGAGGGCAGAATCCGTGCGGAAGAGGAAGAGTAACGAGGAAGCGATAGACGATGGCACAGCAATTAGCCAAGCACTGGATTACGGTTGATGAATATGAGCGCATGGGCGAGGCGGGAATCTGGACGAAAGATTCCCGCCTGGAACTGCTCGAAGGGGAAATCTACGAGATATCACCAATCGGAAGCCGTCATGCGGCTTGCGTCAGCTTTCTAGGCAATCTCCTCAACCGTCAACTCGGCGACAAGCTGATTGTCAGCACGCAAGACCCGATTCGGCTTGACGATTTCTCAGAGCCGCAGCCGGATATAGCCCTCCTGCGTTGGCGCGACGACTTTTACCGTCACGCGCATCCGCAGCCGGCCGATGTGCTGCTCGTCATCGAAGTTGCCGACACGACAGTTGATAGTGATCGTCTTATAAAGATTCCGCTCTATGCTAAGGCCGGAATTAAAGAAGTCTGGCTCGTCAACTTGCCGGAGGAGAAGATAGAGCTTTACGCCGAGCCGTCAGGCGGCGCGTATCAAGTCGCCAGGGAATTCAAACGCGGCGAAGAAGCACAGGCGCATGGTATCGAAGGCTTGAGCGTGGGCGTCGCTGCCGTGATCGGATGAGACGGGGAAAGTCAACTTTGTTTTGGAGAGACCCGCGAGCCTTTAGTCCCCTATCGATAGAATCATTTCATTCTTCGCACGGTCTGAACGCTGCTGCCTGCCAGCGTTCCAGCTATTGACTTAATGGCCAAACTGGAATAATTTCTTCCCGCCGTCAAGGCATCGGTTCAGGCTGGCCCCCCGAAGAGCCTGCGCTAGTCACGCATTTCTACAGAGGCCCGCCTTCAATTCAACCTTGCGTTGTGACCCGCATCGCAATGCCCAGCACAAGGAGCCCTAAGAAAACCATGGAGCGGAAAATCCCCTTCTTCGCTTTAGCTATTCTGTTATACCCCTTATTGACCGCAGCCTTTATCGAGCCAGGCGCCTATTCGCTGCTGGCCCAGCAGCCGGGCATTAACCCGACGGCGCAAATCGGCGGCGGCGTATCCGCCAATCTTAACATTCCAAAAGTAGAATACCTCTCGCCGCTGGAGCGCGAGATTATCGCCGAGATGAACCTCGCGCGCGAGCAGCCGCGGGTTTACGCCTCCTATCTTGAGGAGACCAGGAAATACTATAACGGCAACCAGGCGCGTTATCCCGGCAGACCCGCCGAAAATACAGCCGAGGGATTGAGCGCCGTTGACGAGGCGATTCAATTCCTACGCGCGGCGAGCCCGCTGCCGCCTCTTGAAGTCTACAAAGGCATGTCTATGGCTGCGAAGGATCACGCGAACTTTCTGGGCACAAGCGGCAATACGGGGCACAGGGGCGGCGACGGCAGCACTCCCAACGTAAGGGTCAGCCGGTACGGCGACTGGGCCAAGAGCATCGGCGAGAACATAGTCTATCAAGCGACCACCACGGCCAGGGAGTCCGTGATGGGCCTCATCGTGGATGACGGCAACGCCGGCCGGGGCCACAGAAAGAACATCTTCGACTCGACTTATCGCGCCGCCGGAATCTCCCTCGGCGAGCGCTCAGACCAGGGTACCCTGTGCGTGATTACGTTCGCCGGCGAGTTTATGGACAAGGGTGCGGCGGCGGCGACAGCGCCGGCTGGGAAAACGGCCGTCCGTAAATACTGATCGCACCTACAGCAGTTCTTTCGCCCTCGGAAGGCGGCGCGTGTGATTTACAGCGCCCTGATCGCGCTTGAAGCGATTCTCTTTTTCAGAAAAAGAGAATCGCTTCAAGCATCTTTATTCTCCGTAAACTTTGCTCGAAAGGCCGGCGAGCGCTGGCGCAGCTCAAGCCAGTCCTGAAAAATCCCAGGCTGCCGCAGCCAGACTCCGAACCACTCCGCGATCTCCTCTTTCTCAGCCCGTTTCTTCTCGTCCACGTTTCGATTGCGCGCAATCATCTGCGCGCGCTGGCGGCCCTTCATGGCAATCTCGCGCACCCTTCTGAGCCCCTCCTCATCCTTCCTGCGCTCGAACTGCTTGCGCAGGTTTTCCAGGTTCCTGATTGAGCTTGCGGCCTGCGCGAAGTCCGAGAACTTTAACACGTTGCGGAACATCGGTTCGTAAGGGTCGGCCGCGCGCTGTCGCACGTCCAGCTCAAGCACCTCAGCGTGCCGCAGCTCCGCGCCCTCGTCCGCCAGCAGTCGCGCCACACGGGCCGGGCTCTCGACCGCGCCCGCGCCGAATCTTTCGCGCACCACTCGCTCGATCTCTTCCAGCTCCGTCGCGCCCACAGACTCACAGTCCAGGTGCTCCCACACCTCTATCATCAAGTCCCGTTTCGTGCGCGCCTTCCACTTGTGCTCTTTCATCCTGCGCGCCAGCTTACGACGCCGCCGCACATCTCTTCAAGGCAGCTTTGTCGTCGCCGGTGGGCAGAGCGCCCCCAGGGCCACGGGCGCGCATCACCGCGCGGGAGGTCGCGGATTCAAGATCAACATTTTCGTCTTGTGATTGAAATAGATGGATCGAAACAGGCGCGCGGGCAGGAGGCCGTCGATTGAGCGGCCTTGCGTCACGGCGAAGCCCTCGGCCAACACCAGCGGCAGGTCACGAAAGGTTTCACTCCCGACCTTCAGTCTCCTGATGCGGCCCGGACGCACGTCCATGCTCCCGAAATTGGTCGAAGCCCTGACCGATAGACTCGCGCCGAACTCAACGTCGTAGCCGAGCCGCCGTATCGACGCGTCGAAGATCACAAGGCTCGAAATGCCGGAATCCAGTACGAGTCGCAAAGCCTTCTCTTTCGGAGACGCCGGCTCCGTGGCGACGATCATCATTCCCTCGTCATCCTCGAACGCAAGGCGCGCGCCGGACAGCGCTCGCTCCATCTCGCAGCCCTCTTCAAATTCGATGCGTCGCTCCCCGTAGTTGAGTATATAATTGAATCGCGATAGAAAATTCTGCCCCAGCACGCCGCGGATTCCGGCATCTAAAGAACGAAGGTCACGCAGGTCGCCGCACAGGATTTCAAGGTTCTCGACCGCCTTTGCGCCCAGGGCCAATCTTTGAAGCAGGGAGCGAGGCACGGCCTGACTCCCTGCGACAGTCATGAGCAAGATGCTATCCGAAGCTTGCAGCGCTAGCTGTTTGTTTAGCGCCAGGTCGATGATCGTCGCGTTGGTTCCCGTGTCGAGCAGGAAATCGAATGGCCCCTCGCCGTTGACCATCACGGGGACGACGACAAAATGGTCTTGCACGAGCCTGAATCGCAACGCCTCGTCGGCTCGAACCGGGTGGCCGCCCAGAGCGTATAAGCTC
>DASQYE010000756.1:0-2009 GCA_035639355.1 Pyrinomonadaceae bacterium | reverse complement strand
CGCGCGTGTCGCCCGCCCAAGCAGGAGCCGCCCGCCTCGGCCATACGCGCGCCGCGCCTCTAATCCGACCCGCGCCGGTAGTCTCCGCCCGCTGCCGCCCCATAACCGCGATTCTCGCTCGTCGCGTAAGACGAGCCGCCGCCGGAAGACTCCTGGCCCGCCGAGCCGCCGGTCGTCGAGCCGCTTGAAGAAGAGCCGCCGGAGTATTGCTGAGCCGACGTGCGCCCCTCGCCTTCCTTACCGGATAGATCGAAGCCGAACAGCTCTTTGACCTTGCCGAAGAGCGCCGGCAGGACGACCGTCTGGGCCGTCTTCGACAGCTCGTTGATGAAGCGGTCGCCCAGAGCCGAGACCTCCTCTTCCAGGCGGTCGTAAGCCTTGGTGCTCTTGAAACGCTCGATCAGGCCGGGCCCTTGATCTTCCTCGGCTTCCGCGCCGCCAAAACTACTGCTGCTGCTGCTTGCTTGCGCCGCGCCGCTGCTATATGCGGCGGGGGAAGGAGGAAGACTGGAAGCGCCCGTCGGCGAGCCGTAGGAGCTGCCCGTGATCGCCTGCGCCGCGTAGGAGCGCGGAGAGGTTTTGCGACGGACTGTCTCTCCCTGGGACTCGCCGCGCGCGTAATAGTCCGCGCCGGACGTTGCCGACTCTCCCTCTTCATCGTAATCATAATAGTCGCGCCCGTCGCCCTTGAAAGCCCCTGCGAGGCTGTAGCCGACGCAGAATCCTATGGATAGTGCGCCGACGCTGAATGCGACGGGGCGTTTGCGGAACTGCTCGCGCCAGTCCAGCGCTTCGGTCACGGTTTCTCTTACCGCCTGATATTGATTTGCCACTGTGTCTTTAATCTCCGCTACTGTTTGTGTGATAGATTCGCGCGCTTCCTCCATCCGACGCTGAAGCTCTTCCTTGCTGACATCGTCGCCGTCCGGCGTCTCGGTCGCGCGCACGGTCGCTAAATTTCTTTCTTCAGCCATTGCTTGTCCTTTCTGAGTTCGTCAACGCTTCTGTTCGGCACCATGTCGCGCTTGGCCAGGCGGTTCTTCACTACCATGACGACGAGGCCGCCGATGACCAGGTAGAGCGCGCCCGTGATGAGAAAGCCGAGCGCGTAGTTGACCGGCGGATCGTATGGCAGCAGGGTGGCGACGAAGAACGCGAGCGCGATATTGACGAGCGCGAAACCGATGGCCGCGATAATGCCGCCCACGCTAATCATCACGCCTGCGCGCACATAAGCGTCGGCATCCTCCTTGACTTCAACCTTCAACAGACTGAGCTTCGTATCCAGAAGCGTCATCACATCGTCGCCCAGACGCCCGAACAACGCCGGCAGACTATCAAGGTCTGTCTGCGTTGCGGGGGCGGGCGCAGCAGCCGTGCTTCTCTCCAAATCGGCCATCGCTCGACCCTCCCTTCTGATAAGGGCGGAGGGATGAGGGATGAGGGATGAATAAGTTGAGTGTTCAAGTCAATTGACGTAGTCACTCAATCATTCATCCCTCATCCCTCCGCCCTCATCCCTACAATGTTTATCGGCGGCTGCCGCGAATCAAGAGACCGAGGACGAGACCGGCCGCTGCCGAGATCAGTATCGCCTGGCCCGGATTCTGTCGCGCGTAATCCTTGGCCTGGTTGGCGACCTCTCTGACATCCGTGTTCTGTAGGTCTTTGATCTTATCTACGACCGGCGTCATCTTGTCAGATACGTAATCCTTGGCCGTCGTCGCCGCGTCGGCGACTTTCTTGCCGTACTCCTGGGCGGTCGCCGCGAGCCCCGTCGCCGCGCCCGTGCCCGTTCCCTGGCTACCGCCACCGCCGCCGCTCGTGGTGCTCAAGCCCTGGCTGCTGCTACCGCCGCCGCCGCCCGTGCCGGTCGATGACCCGCCGCCGCTGCCGCCGGCTCCGCCCGTGGTCGAACCCGCGCCGGTCGCGCCTGTCGCCCCAGTGCCGGTTGCGCCCGTGTCGGTCGCGCCCTTACCACCGCTGCCGCCAGTTGCCGTTGATGAGCC
>DASQYE010000755.1:0-2718 GCA_035639355.1 Pyrinomonadaceae bacterium | reverse complement strand
GCCCAGCTCGAACTGGACGCGGTCGGGCGTCAGGCCCAGATACTCCGCGGCGATCATCGTGACGACCGTGTAGGTTCCTGGGCCGATGTCGCTCGTGGCGCTTGTGACGTGCGCCGTGCCTTCGCCTCGGAATGTGATACGGGCTGTGGCGGGTGACTGGAAAGCGCCCCAGACGCCGGTGGCTGTGCCCCAGCCGACGAGCAGCCGGCCGTCGCGCATCGAGCGCGGCTCGAACTTGCGCGTCTTCCAGCCGAACTTTTCCGCCCCCAGCCGGTAGCACTCCCTGAGCGCCTTGCTCGAAAACGGCTTGCCGCTCTCGGGGTCTACCTCAGCGTAGTTGATGAGCCTCAACTCCAGCGGGTCGATCTTGAGTTCGTAGGCCAACTCGTCCATCGCGCATTCGAGCGCGAACATCCCCGAAACCGCGCCGGGGGCGCGCATCCAGGTCGGGGTGTTGAGATCCACGTCGGTAATCTTCGTCGGCGCGTAGAGATTAGGGCAGGCGTAGACCTGGCGCGTGAATCCTGTGGTGTTGTCGTTGAACTCCTCGAAGGTCGAGGTGTTATGCACGGCCTCGTGAATCATTGCCGTGAGCTTACCTGAGCGATCCGCCCCGAGCGCTATCTTCTGGATCGTATAGGGGCGGTGCCCGTGGCCGGTAAACATCTGCGTCCTGGTGTAGACGACCTTGACGGGCCGCTTGAGTTCGCGGGCCGCCAAAGCGGTGAGCGACGGGTAGTAGTTAGGCCGAAGCGACGACCCGAACGCGCCGCCCACGTAGGGCGAGATGACCTGCACGTTCTCTTCGGGGACGTTGAAGAGCGAGGCGAGGTGCTTGCGCACTCCGTAGACCTCCTGCGTCTTGTCGAAGATAGTAAGCCGGTCGCCCTCCCAGACGGCGACGGCCGCGTGGGGCTCCATAGGGTTGTGATGCTCTATGGGAATGCGGTACTCGGCCTCGACTTTCACGGGGGCGGTCTTCATAGCCTCTTCGGGGTTGCCGCGAGGCTTCGGAGGCGGCCCCTGCGAAGGCACACGCGCGCTCCCGCGCACGGCCTCCGTGTCGGTCTGGGGCTTCTCCGCGTTGTAGGTAACTTTGACCAGACGCGCCGCGTACCGGGCCTGCTCGTACGTTTCCGCGACAACTAACGCCACGGGTTGCGCGTTGAAGTAGATTCTGTCGGACTGGAGCGCGCGGAACGACTTATCCTGCTCTCTTGTGTTGCGCGGAGGCGCGTACTCCGTGGAAGCCTTCGGGCCAAGCTTCGGCGCGTTCAGGTGCGTGAAGACGCGGACGACGCCCGGTGAGCTTTCGGCCTCCCTCGTGTCTATTGTCTTGATCGTGCCCCTCGCCACGCTCCCCAGCACGATAAAGCCGTAGGCGAGGTTCGGCGCACGGAACTCCGCCGCATACTTCGCCCTGCCTGTCACCTTCGCCACGCCGTCCACGCGGCTCATCTCTTTCCCGATGTATCTAGCCATATTGTTCCCCCTTCCCCTGTCAGATAAGCTTGGCCGCGCGCATCAGCGTGCGGACGATGGCGCGCTTCCCAAGTTCGACTTTGAAGGCGTTATGCGCGAGCGGTCGCGCGCCCGCGAGCGCCGCATCAGCCGCCCTGCGGAAGCTTTCCTCTGAAGCGGGTCTCCCGGAAAGAGCGGCTTCCGCCTCCCCGCTTCGCCAAGGCTTGTGGGCCACGCTTCCCATTACGACGCGCGCCTGCCTGATGCGGCCTCCGTCGAGTTCGAGGGCGGCGGCCACAGCGACGAGCGCGAAAGCATAGGAGGCGCGGTCTCTGACCTTCAAGTAGTAGTAGTTCTTCGCGAAAGGTGACTTCGGCAGATCAATCGCCACGATTAGTTCACCGTGCTCAAGGTTATTGTCTTTCTCAGGAGTGTCACCCGGCAGGCGGTGAAACTCACCTATGGGGATGGTGCGCTCGTGTCCCGATGCATTCCTGACTCGAACCACTGCTTCGAGCGCGTAGAGCGCGTTCGCCATGTCGCCGGGGTAAGTGGCCACACACTTCTCACTCCAGCCGAAGATGGCGTGGATGCGGTTCAAGCCTTCGAGCGCGCCGCAGCCCGTCCCCGGCTCCCGCTTGTTGCAGGGCATAGCGGTGTCGTAGAAGTACTGGCAGCGCGTACGCTGCATAAGATTCCCGCCGTTAGTGGCCATGTTGCGGAGCTGCCCCGAGGCACCAGCAACAATGGCCTGCGTCAGCAGCGGATAGCTCCGTCGTATGAGCGGGTGGTTGGCCGTGTCTGTGTTCTTGGCGAGAGCGCCGATGGTGACTCCGCCGCCCGGCGCGGTCTTAATCTCGGCGAGCTTCAGTCGGGTCAGGTCCACAAGCTCTGCGGGGCGCTCAACATCCTCTTTCATCAAATCAAGAATGTTGGTGCCGCCCGCCAGGAACTTCGCATTAGGATTCGCGGCGACAGAGCGTGCGGCCGCGTCCACATCACTCGCCCGCGTATACTTAAACGGTCTCATCGGCTATCTCCTTCCTGACGCGCGCCAGTTCTTCCTCTTCGACGAAGCGCCACGTCCGCGCCGACTCTTTGCCCGAATGAACCTCCTGAATGGCCTCGACTATCTTCGGGTAGGCGCCGCAGCGGCAGATGTTACCGCTCATAAGTTCGCGGATCTCGTCAGCGGTCTTCGCCTTGCCCTCGGCGATCAGTCCGGCGGCCGAACAGATTTGTCCGGGCGTGCAATAG
>DASQYE010000754.1:0-3228 GCA_035639355.1 Pyrinomonadaceae bacterium | reverse complement strand
CCCGCACGTCAGGCTCGAGCCGCTCTCGCTCGCGCATCAGGCGCAACTCTGCGAGGTGGCTTTCGACGAAGACCTCTGGCGGTATACGACGTCCGTGATAAAGACGCCGGAGGATTTGCGCGCCTACATCGAAGAGGCGATGGAATGGCAGGCGCGCGGGACGGCGCTGCCGTTTGCTACCATCTTAAAGTCAACGGGCCAGACGGTAGGCAGCACGCGCTACGCCAACATAGACACGGCGAACCGCCATCTTGAGATCGGCTGGACGTGGATCGCCCCGTCCTGGCAGCGCACGCCCGTCAATACCGAGGCCAAGTACTTGATGCTTCGCCACGCATTTGAAGCGCTCGGCTGCCTGCGCGTCGAGTTCAAGACGGACGCTCTCAACGAGCGATCAAGAAATGCCATCCTTCGGCTCGGCGCTCAAGAGGAAGGCGTCTTTCGCAAGCACATCATCACTTCGTCGGGACGCATTCGCGACAGCGTCTTCTTCAGCATCATCGACACGGAATGGCCGGAAGTGAAAGCCGGTCTGGAAGAAAAATTGGCCCGCCCGTACCCGCCCCGCTAAATCCGCAGGAAAAACTAAGCCTTTGGTCGCTCCGCAGCGGGCGCGCTACAATCCAAAGGCTGGCCGCGCCGCACGCGGCTGTCCCTTGGCGAGCGCCCTGGGCGGCCCTTGCTTTCTTCCTGAGTTTTTAAGAGGTCATCACTTCCTTGCCTGCGATTGACGAAGAGATCGAACTGCTCTTGAGGGAGCTGCCGGACGAAGAAGGAGCGCGCCGCTTCTTCGGACGCATCTCGACGGAGCACCCGCGCGCCGCCGCTTTGCTCGCGCGCGACCGGGGCTTGCTCTCCGACGCGCTCGCTCTAGCGGCGTGGAGCGAGCTGCTTCAAACAACGCTCGCGCAGAACCCTGATTATCTTCAGTGGCTCGCGCGCGAGCGCAACGCAACGCGGGTCAAGACGCGCGAGGAGCTGGAAGAATCGCTCGCACGCTTCGCCCTTACTAACTCGCAGCTCGATCCGCAGGTCTTGCTCGCGCGCTTCCGCCGCCGCGAATTGCTGCGCATCTACCTGCGCGACATACGACGCACGGCGACGCTCGTGGAGACCACAGAGGAGCTCTCGAACCTGGCCGACGCCGTGCTCGCCTATGCGCTCTCGCACGCGCGACAGGAGCTGGACAACAGGTACGGCCCGCCGCTGCGAGCGGACGAGCGCGGACGCAAAGCCCCTGCGGAATTCGCAATCGTCGCGCTCGGCAAGCTTGGCTCCCTGGAACTCAACTACGCCTCCGACATAGACCTCTTCTTCATCTTCTCGAACGACGGGGCGACGGCCGCCGGAGGGACGCAGGGCGAAACGACCAACCGCGAATATTTCGTCAAGCTCGCCGAGATGGTCTCGCGTATGGTGGGCCAACCGGCGGGCGAGGGCGCGGCCTACCGTGTTGACCTGCGGCTCCGTCCGCACGGGCGCGACGGCGCTCTGGCTTCCTCGCTTGACGAGGCGGTTCGTTATTACCGCGAGAAGGCGCAGGCGTGGGAGCTACAGGCGTTGATTCGCTCGCGCGCGGCGGCCGGCTCCGCCGAGCTTTACACGCGATTCGCGGCGCGCGTCGCGGGCAGCGTCTATACGCTGGAACAGACGGTCGAGGAGGCGCTTCGTAACGTCCGGCTCGCCAAGCAGAAGATCGATCGCCATCACTCGCGCGACACGCGCGGCTTCAACGTCAAGCTGGGCCAGGGCGGCATACGCGAGATTGAGTTCATCGCGCAGGCGCTTCAGCTGGCCTACGGCGGGCGCGACGAATGGCTCAGGGCCCAGCACACCTTAATCAGCCTCGGGCGCCTCGCAGACCGCGACCTCCTGAGCGACCGCGAGCGCATGGAACTCTCCGAATCTTACGTTTTCCTGCGTATGCTCGAACATCGCTTGCAGATGGAGCACGGCCTGCAAACCCATTCCGTGCCGGACGAGGTCGCGCGACGCCGACTGGTCGCGCGCCGCATGAATTTCGGCGGCGAAAACGGCCTGCGCGATTTCGACCAGGCCCTCAACCTGCACACGACGAACGTGCGCGCCGCCTTCGAGCGCGTCTTCGGAAAGGAAGAGGCAGAGGCGAACGTCAACGCTCATGCAGTCAGCGGCGCGCTTCCACCCACCAGGGGGGAAGCGCCCGCCCGTCATGCGGAGCAGCCGGTCGAGGCGGGGGCGGCGGCGACCAACGCGGCCGCGCGCATCTTTGCGACTCACCTGAAGGACGAGGGAAGCGCGGCGGCGGCGGATGCCGAGAAGATAGAGCGAACCGCGCGACTCCTGAAGGAGTTGGCCCACGCTTCGCTCAATGCGCGCCGCGCGTTGAGGTTTGCAGCGCGCGTCGCCGCTTCGCTCGACAAATCGACCGAGCCGCCCGGATTGACTGAGATGAAGCTCAAGGCGCTCATCAGCCTGTGCGGCGCGTCAGAGTTCTTCGGCGATCATCTCGCCAGCAATCCCTCGCTCATAGACGCGCCGCCGGTCGAGGGCCAGGAGATTGCGAAGCGGGATTACCGCTCGCTTCTCACGCAAGCAATTCAGGGAGAGGGAAGTTTTCGCGCGGAGCTGGGCGCGCTGCGACGCGCCTGGGCCAGGCTGCTCGTCGAAACGGGTGCGCTCGACGCGGCGGGGGTTATCCCTATGCGCGAAGCGAATCGCCGCCAGACGGAGTTGGCCGAAGCGAGCCTGGATGCCGGATGCCTGATCGCGCGACGCGAGCTGGCGCGCATCTACGGCGAGCCCTGTGAGGAGCCGCGTCTGGCCGTGCTCGGTCTGGGGCGACTCGGCGGCGGCGGGATGGACTACGGCTCCGATCTGGATGTCGTGCTCATCTATGACGATCAGCAACCCTCGCCTTTCAAGCATCTCTCGCACGCAGAGGCCTACGCGCGCTTGAGCGAGCGACTGATCGCGGCGCTTTCAAGCCTGACGCGCGACGGCTCTCTTTATCGCATGGACTTGCGGCTGCGGCCCGACGGTAGAAACGGCCCGACCTGCTCGGGCGCGCGCGCCTTCACGGACTACCTGCAAGAGCGCGCGCTTCCCTGGGAATGGCTTGCCTATGTGAAGCTGCGCGCGGCGGGCGGCGACCTTCCGTTCGCGCGTGAGGTCGAGAGTAAAGCGCGGCGCGTCATCCACGACGCGGCTCGCCTTGCGGGCGAAGATACGCTGCGTGTGGAGACGCGC
>DASQYE010000753.1:0-2315 GCA_035639355.1 Pyrinomonadaceae bacterium | reverse complement strand
ACGATTGAACAGTCAACGCGCGGGAGTGAAACGGTCATACGCGTGCGCGGAGCCAGGTCTTTGCTGCGATCCAACTACTCGATTGACGACACGCTGGCGCGCGGCGTTCGCACCATTTCGGGCGAGCAGGGCGGCGAGCCTTTCGTGGATGTCGTGATCGCTCGCGGCGAGGGAGGCACGCTCGCGCAACGCGTCAACTTCAATCGGCTGGTGATTGCCATCGCTTCGGATTTCGCGCGCCTGCGTCGTCGCGCCCGTCAAGCGGGCGTCGAGGAACAGCAGGCCCGCCGTGAGAAAATCAAG
This sequence comes from Pyrinomonadaceae bacterium, assembly GCA_035639355.1. Classification (GTDB taxonomy): domain Bacteria; phylum Acidobacteriota; class Blastocatellia; order Pyrinomonadales; family Pyrinomonadaceae; genus DASQYE01. Next base: position 2,012 of record DASQYE010000753.1, on the reverse strand, counting down.
CCGGGCGCTGCGGTAGCCGACTTCCCGGCTACTGCCAGGAACGAGTCCGTCGCCGCGAGGATAGATCGCGTCAGGTCAACGAGCGCGCACGTGAATACGCCGGGCATCGAGCAGGAGCAGCGCATGGACGAGCCGGGCGCGGCGAAGTCTTTCGACTCGTCATCGCAGCTTGTGGCTACTTTAAACACGCCGCGATTTGATTTTCGAGGACGTACGATCTGGAGTAAGTTGCCGCCCGCCGCGTCGCGTCGCCTCTCTCGCCTGAGCACCTCTGGGATTCTGCCCATGTTCTTGCAGACATCCAACGCTTCGCTCGGCGTGCCGCCGGCGGCCGCGCTACAGAATTTCGTACAGGTGACGCTCGACGCGCCGGGGGCGCGGCCCGGCGCTTGGGTTCCCGGCACGACCGCAGCGGCGACGGATGAGGTCGGCGGCCATATACTTGGGCCGGGAGTATTGCGCCCGTCGTTTCTATTCGGGGCGGAATACAACGATAACCTGTTTTATCGGTCGGGCGACGGAAGACACGTGACGACATTCACGGTCGCTCCCCGGCTTGAGTACGAGATTCCGGGCCTTGAGCGCGCCATGCGCATCGCCTACGAAGGACGGTTTCGTCGCCTTTCGCTCGGCCGGTGGGCCAACGGTCATTTTCTGGACTTCGATGCGCGCATCAGCCCGTCGCGCCATTTCAACCTGTCGCTGCGCAATCATTTCGCGCGCTCCGCGCTCGACCCCAGTGAATACGACCCGGCGGGCGAAACCTATATCGTCGGCGACACGTTTACGCGTAACGACGTGGCCACGCGGCTTCAATTCGAGATGAACGACCGCACGCGCATGAACTTCGACCTCGGCTATAACGTCGTGCGCTGGGGCGACCGCTATATAGCAAACGCCCCGCTCTCCCTGGACTACGATATATTGTCTTCGGCCATGAGCGTCGAGCGCGACATCTCGCCGGAGACGACGCTGCTGGGGTCTATATTCTTTGATAGTACGAACACCTTCGTCTCGCTGCGTCCGCAGTTCTCGGGCTTCAACGACAACTATCGGTATGGCTTCATGGTCGGGGGGCGGTCGCAGACTTCGGAGGCGGGCGGCATTGCCATGCGCGTCGGCTACGAGCAGAGCGAGTACCGCCATGCGCCCAGCGCAAACAACCTCCGGACGCTTATTTTCGATATGGCGTACCGCTTGAATTTCCGACAAAATTCGAGTTTAGAGCTCGCGGCTCTGCGAAAAACGCAGGTTTCGATATTTAATCTAGAGGGAGGCAACGCGCGCCTCGATACGACGGGCATCTCGGGCCGTCTCGAAAACACGCCGGCGGGGGCTCTGAAATTGGGTTTAACCCTTAATTATCAACACTTAGGATTCCCGCTCGCGGCCGTGCCGACGACGACCGCGTCGGGTGGCGTCTTCGCAGGCAGCTTCGCGGGCCGCCGCCGGATAGATCACCTCTATGGTTTCTCGCTCGAAGCGGGCTATCGTTGGAGCGAGCTTTTGCGCGGGAGGCTGGTCTACAGCTTTCTGCGGCGTGATGCTACCATTCCCGTCTTTACCTTTAACCGAAATACGATTTCGCTGATTTTTGAGTGGGGCCGGCGCAACGATACGCGCGGGCGACCGTTCTAAGCACGGCCTCAGCAGGCCGTAAAGTGCGCACAGGCCGCCGCCATTGCCCGGCGTAGCGGCCAGCGCCTCGAACCCTAAGGGAAACTGGAAGTAGAGTGCTTTATGAAGAAATTTTTACCGGCCATCGCCATCGTGCTGGCTTTGGGAGTACAGCTCCCGGTCGTCCAGGCACAAAACAATGATGCCCATGCCTCCCCGGCCGGAGCGGAGAACGGCAAGGGCGCGACGACGGGCGACAGCAGTGCGGCGACCGAGAACAATGGGGCATCGGAAAAGACGGATGAAGCGACGGAGCCCACGGCCCCATCATCGACGGCTGCGGCCGCCGCCGCTGTGACGCTTGCGCCCGCAACTCCGAACGGCGATAACGCGGG
>DASQYE010000752.1:0-3743 GCA_035639355.1 Pyrinomonadaceae bacterium | reverse complement strand
CTTAAAGGCAAGGGCGCGACCGACGATTTCATCATTACGGATTTTCGGGGCCAGTAGCCGGGGGCTCCGAATCGTGTATTTCCGGCAGGAGGTTATCGAATCAGCCTGCCGCCCCATCAAGCGGTTTTAAGATATGAGCCAGCAGCAGCAAACAATCGCGGATCAAACGCTCTTCTACACGCGCATCGTCGAGCGCTACGCGCATTTCTTCGAGCGCCCGGAAGTGCGCCTGCGCTTTCTTAATCGCACGCTCGCCAAACAGATCGCGCGGCGCGAGCGCCTTCAACAGCGGACGCATCTGTTGGCCTTTCTCAAGCGACTGGGTGTCGAAGATTGGCTATTGGAAATAGAGCTTCACCGCCAGATTCTGGAGGAGCTGAACAATCTGCTGCCGACGGCCAGCGAAGAGGCGGGCCGTTTCATACGCCACCACAAGGCCCCGTTCGCCGCGCGTCTCTGTTTCTCCTTCTATCGCACGCGCCGCGTCTTCTACGCCGGAGGGCTGGCGATCCTTATGTTCGCCCTCTTCGGCCTCTACTCGATGGCGACGTGGTCTGTGCGTCACGCCAATACTTATCTTGCGCAGCACTACCGCACGACGCCTATCTGGCCCACCGCCCCTTCGACGCCGAGCATCACGACGGCGCAGGCCGCAGAGGGCACGAAGTATCTGCCCGATTACAGGCCCGAGAAGGTCTGGCTCGTCGAGCGCACGGATAGCTACGAGCGCTACAGTAACGGCGGGCGCATCATGACCGGCTACGAGACGGGCACGCGCGCGCGCGGCTACTATCAGATACAGCGCAGCGCCAACTTAACCGCCGCCGCGGGGTCGTCTTCCCCGCATCGTGAGCCGGTCGGTATTCTCTACCACACCTCGGAGAGCGACCTGATTCCTTTCACGGCCGCCAACAACACGACGATTGAGACGCGCACCCGCGAGCTGCTCGAATACGTGCAGCGCCATAAGTCCTACAACTATTTGATTGACCGCTACGGCCAGATTTACCGCATCGTGCGCGACGACCAGGTCGCAGACCACGCGGGCCACTCGATCTGGGCCGACCAGCAGAATATCTACGTCGGGCTCAACGAGAGCTTCCTGGGCGTCTCCTTCGAGACGAGAACGGAAGCGGGCGCGGACGAGCAGTTGACCGAAGCGCAGCTGATCGCCGGGCGTCTGCTCACGGCCATCTTGCGTAGCCGTTACCAGATAGATGATACTAACTGCGTCACGCACGGGCTCGTCTCGGTCAATCCAGGCAACATGCTGATCGGTTATCATCACGACTGGGTGCGCAACTTTCCGTTCGAGGCGATGGGCTTGTCCGACAAGTACAAGGTTGCCCCGGCGAGCGTCAGCGAGTTCGGCTTCACCTACGACGGCGAGCTGGTCGCACGGCTCGGCGGGGTGATGTGGCCCGGCGTCGAGGCCGCCCAAGGAGAGTTCCAGCGCCGCGCCGACAAGGCCGGATTGAAACCCGAAGACCTGCGCCTACGGATGCGCGAATTCTATCGCGATCAGATGGATTTAACGGGAAAGCTGCGCCATGAAGCGCCCGTCGCGACCGCCGCCACCGCTACTTCGGCGCGCGAAGAGACGGAGGCTTCCCTGGCCCACCGTCAGGCCGCTCAGAGCAAGACGGGCAATTAGGCCGCGCTTCGGGGCCGGGTTTCAGGTAATTTTAGAGTCTGCGGTAATTTCTTAGCGTGCGGTAGATACCTTTTTGTGCGTGCGCGCGTGTGTGTGGGCCGGGGCGAGCCAGGGGCGCGCCGCGCGGGTGTTCATGCCGGGATCGAGATCATAGACGACGAGGGGAGCGCCGCGCCTGAAAGGGGGCGTGCCCCGGAAAAACGCGGAGACGGAGAAAACATGGAAGATAAAAGCCAGGTCTCGGGCGGCTCAAGGCCCGATGCCGCCACTGTCAAGTCGGGTGCTGTCGGGCTGGACATCGGCACCAGTCGGATTGTGCTCGCCGATGGGCCGGGCAGCAAAGACACCCAATCGCAACTCAACGCTTTCGTCACGGTTCCCTATTCCAAGATGGCCGAGGACGTTCTACAGCAGAAACACATGGTCTACGACCGCAACGGCAAAGACCTCTATGTTTACGGCAACGATTCGGACTTCTTCGCCAGCTTCATGAACACAGTGCCGCGCCGTCCGATGAGTCATGGCGTGCTGAACCCGCAGGAGAAGATGAGCCAGCACATCCTGCGCGACATCGTTCAAAAGATCATCCCGCGCTCGCGCAAAGGCGAGGTGCTGTGCTTCAGCGTGCCGGGCCAGGGCGAGGGCGCGAGCGCCAATCTCGTCTACCACGAGGCGGTGCTGAAAAACCTACTGCAATCGTTCGGCTACACGGCCAAGGCCGTCAACGAGGGCCTGGCCGTCGTCCTCTCCGAATTGCAGGACGAAAACTTTACGGGCATCGGCGTCAGTTTCGGCGGCGGGATGTGTAACGTCTGCGTCGCCTTTATGTCGATGCCGATGATCACCTTCAGCATCCCAAAGGGCGGCGACTACATTGACAAGAGCGTGTCCGAGGTCTTGAACGAAACCTCTACGCGCGTGCGGCTGATGAAGGAAGAGACCCTGGACCTTTCGCGCCAGCCGAGGGACGAGATTTCGAGCGCCCTTCACATCTATTATGATGATGTGCTGCAAACGCTGATACGCAAGCTGCGCGAGGAGCTGGAAGGCTCGCGCCACTTGCCGACGCTCGATCGACCGATCCCCGTAGTGCTCTCGGGCGGCACGGCCAAACCCGCCGGCTTCCAGCAAAGGTTCGAGACGCTGCTCAAGGCCGGCGACCTTCCGATTCACGTCTCGGACATTCGCATGGCTAGAGAGCCACTGACGGCAACCGCCATCGGCTGCTACGTCGCGGCGATGGCCGAGACACGGTAAAGAAACTGATGAAAGCTATATGGCGCGATGCGATCTTGGCCGAAAGCGACGATACGATCGTCGTCGAGGGTAATCATTATTTCCCGCCCGAAGCGGTCAGGCGTGAGTACTTTAAAGAGAGCGCCACGCATTCGACCTGCCCCTGGAAGGGGGAGGCGAGCTATTACGACGTGGTCGTCGAAGGTCACGTCAACAAGGACGCCGCCTGGTATTACGCGGAACCGAAAGCGGCGGCGCAAGAGATCGCGAATCGGGTCGCGTTCTGGCGCGGCGTGACCGTTCAGAAATAATCCTTCGCAGCCTTCCACGCCGCCGTATAAATCGAGCGGGCCGCGCCGGCGGCATGGAAGGCTGCTCGTAACTGTACGCTTCATATTCGGTCAAGATGCCTCTTGACATAAATAGCAAAGCTGAATAAAATCGCGGGCACTTGGTACAACTTAGGAAGCTGTACTCAAAGCATTCCGCAAACACTAGGGATGCCGAGAGCGAAGAGCCCATCACTGAGGCTCTCTACAGTGAGTCGGTGAACGTAAGCACCGCTTCCAAAAAATGTGCCGGAGCTTTCCGGCGCGCGCTCCGTCGCCCCACAGGGCACTACTGGCCTGGGTGGGGCGATGTCGTGTTTGGGGGGCATTAGCTCTACGCTTCGGCTCGCCCTGTCTCTACAGAAGGGGAGCACCGGATAAGGTTTCTGGCGCAAGCGGCCGGCGTCCTCCGGGGGTTTCACCTCACGTAGATAGGGTTCGTTATGATCCAGGGTCTATCCTGAAAGGCCGTCCCCAGCTGGTCCAGGTAGACCTCTACGCGATAAGCGCCTCTCTCCCTGACG
>DASQYE010000751.1:0-5728 GCA_035639355.1 Pyrinomonadaceae bacterium | reverse complement strand
CAGCTTCACAAGTTTACCGGCGGGGCGCAACTATACTATCAAGCCGACGAAAAGCGGCTTCACTTTCAGCCCCGTGACGAGAAGCTTCACGAACCTGAGCGGCAATGTCCTTACGGGAACTTCCACGATCTTTACAGGCACAGGGCCGTGAAGCTGTCCGCAAGCAGTTATACAACTGCACCTGATCCGCGGCGTGAAAGCCACGCGTCATGACTGGGGTCGAGATTTCGTGCGCGGCGGGGCTAGGGCTTGTCGGCGAGCGTCTCGGAGGAGATGAACCCGGCGAGGCGCTCGCGTATGAGGTCGCGCACGCGCCGAAACTCTGCCAGGCGCGTCGCTTCATCTCCTTCGGCGGCGGCAGGGTCGTTGAAGCTCCAGTGTATGCGACGCGTCTCGGCGGGAAAAACGGGGCACTGCTCCCTGGCATTGTCGCAGACCGTAATCACATAATCGAACTGTTGGCCCACAAACTCGTCCACAGATTTGGAGCGATGACCCGAAATATCTATGCCCGCCTCGCGCATCGCTTCGATTGCTTCGGGACGGACACGGCTCGGATGCGTGCCCGCGCTAAAGACCTCGAAGCTGTCTTCACCATCGTGTCTTAAAAGTCCCTCGGCCATCTGGCTGCGAGCCGAGTTTCCTGTGCAGAGGATGAGCACGCGCCTTTGTCTATTCATCGAGCATCCTTTCCAGGTTCGTTGAGATCGCCGTGAGGGACTACGACCCGTTCGGCGGCGGCCGGTAAAGAGGGAATGAGCCAGCGAAAGAGGGCCGTCGTGGCCAGGGCCCCTGCCAGCTGCGCGGCGATGAAGCCGGGCGCATCGACGGGGCGAATGCCCGTGAAAGTGTCGCCCGCGGAGCGCGCCAGGGTCACCGCCGGATTGGCGAAAGACGTGGAAGAGGTGAACCAGTATGCGGCCGCGATGTATGCGCCGACGGCCAAGGGTGCAACCGCCGCCGAGCGCAGCCGCGCGAGGCTCAATTGTTCTTCAGGCATCAATCGCTCTCTGTTGTCGAGCAGGGAGCCGACGATTGGCAAGCCGTTGGACACGACTCGGCAGCGCCGTAGTACGTAGGAAGATTGTCCTTGTGGACGACAAATACTTCCCACTCGTTGCCATCCGGGTCCGTCACCCATGACTTATCCTGCAATGCATAACCGCAGACGACCTGCATCTCCTCGCGCGTGCGGAGCCCTGCTTCGACCCAGCGCTCGCGCATCAAGAGCACGTCCTCGGTCGAGGCCACCTGAATCCCAAGGTGAAAGAGCGCGCCGCGCTCCCCGAACGGCCTTTCATTGAGCGTCAGATTAAGAGGCGGACTCTCGACATCAAACTTCGCGTATCCAACACGCGACTTGCACGGCTCAAGCCCCAGCATCTTCCTGTAGAACTCTATGCTCTGCTCCACGCTCTTCACATTTATAGCCACATGCGCCTTCAGCGTATGAATGGCCTTCGGGGCAGCGTTTTCCATCTCCCTCTCCTTATTTTCTTTCGCCTCTCAGACTGCCGCAGTAGTAGTCGTCGTCGCAGAGGTCGCACAGCATGACGAGATTGCGACCGGCGTCGCCGCTGCGGGTGCGCAACAGGAAGCAGCCTCTGAAGCAGTAGCGGCAGCAGGGCCGGTCGCAGATGTCGAGCAGGCGCTCGCGGCCGCATTCTGTTCGGTCTCGCCCGTACCGCAGCACGCCGTAGTCTCGGCCAGATTGTCTTCGAGCACGACGAAGGCTTCCCACTGGTTGCCGTCCGGGTCATACACCCAACTCTTATCCTGCACGGCGTAGCAACAGTTGGTCTGCATCTCGTCGTGCGTCGTGAGACCTCTCTCGATCCACGTCCCTCGCAGGGCGAGCACATCCTCTGTCGAACCCAACTGGATACCCAGGTGCGAGAGTGCGCCGCCCTCTTTGAAGGGAACTTCGTTGAGCGTCAGGTTGAGCGGCGGGTTCTGGACATCGAACTTGGCATACCCCCGGCGCACCTTGACCGGCTCAAGCCCCAGCATCTTCCTGTAGAACTCTATGCTCTGCTCCACGCTCTTTACGTTGAGGGCCAGATGCGCTTTGAGCGCCTGAACATGCCCACTCGTCTCTTTCTCCATTTTGACTTATCTCCTTTACCGGTATAAAATTCACATTCGCATTGGCGAATATGTGCACGATACACCCGCCCGACATATCTGTCAAGCCGTATTTGTAGTGGGTGCTAGAATTTTTTGAAGGGGCTATTCTCATCTAAAAGCCGGGGGCGCGTGCGGCATGGGCTTTGTGATAGATGAAATGGGCGAGGCGGACTGGGAGCAAGTGCGCCTCATCTATCAAGAGGGGATTGCGACCGGCGCTGCGACCTTCGAGACGGAAGCTCCGACATGGGAGAAGTGGAATGCCGCTCACCTGCTCCATAGCAGGCTGGTCGCGCGCGAAGATGGTGCGATCAAGGGCTGGGCGGCGCTGAGTCCCGTATCCGGCCGGTCTGTTTACAGCGGCGTCGCGGAGACGAGCATCTACGTCGGGAAAGAGCACAGGGGCGAGGGCGTGGGCAGCGCTCTGCTGGAAGCCCTGGTCAGCTCATCCGAGCGAAACGGGGTCTGGACGCTTCAGGCGGGCGTCTTTCCGGAGAACGCTGCGAGCGTAGCGCTTCACAAGCGCTGCGGTTTTCGCGTGGTGGGAAGGCGCGAGCGTATAGGTAAGATGAAAACGGTCTGGCGTGATACGCTGCTGCTCGAACGCCGCAGCAGCCTGGTAGGAGTAGATTAAGGATGAGCAATCAAGGATATAACATGGAGGCGTTGTTTAGCGCCCTGGCGGATCGCACGCGGCTGCGCTTGCTGAACCTGATGCGTGGCGACGAGCTTTGCGTCTGCTTCTTCGTAGAGGTTTTGAAGACCAACCAGCCGAAAATATCTCGCCATCTGGCCTATCTACGCAAGGCCGGTGTGGTGGAGGCGCGCCGGGAAGGCAAGTGGATGCATTACCGCATAGTAGAGCCCGCAGAGCCGCACGCTGCTCGCGTCATGAGTGAGGTGATGCAGTGGCTGGCCCAGGATCAGGAGATGCAGCGCGACCGAGACCGTTTAATCAAAGCCTGTTGCGCTCCGCAGCTTCCCGTTCAACTGAGGGGCGCGCCGCGACCGGCGAGTCTGGTGGCCTAGAGATTCTGTGAGAGAGAAAGGGACGCACCAGGCCAAGCGATATGATGCCCTTTGAGTGGCCGCAAAGGCTTCCCGCCGTTCAGGTCAGGATCGCGCGCCCGACCGCTCGCCTGCGGGAAGTCGTGCGGTTTTATAGCGAGGGGTTGGGCCTCGAAGTGATAGGTTCTTTTGAAGGGCACGCGGGCTATTCGGGCGTGATGCTGGGCCTACCCGGAAATGAGTATCACCTTGAGTTCACGGAGCACGAGAAGGGAAGCGATTGCCCCGCTCCGACGCGGGATAATCTTCTGGTCTTCTACATTCCCGACAAGGGGGCGATCGATCGCTTGACTGATCGCCTGGGCCGTATGGGCTACTTCGCGGTCGTCCCTGAAAATCCTTACTGGAAAGAGCGGGGCGTGACGTTTGAAGACCCGGACGGTTGGAGGGTCGTGCTGATGAACACCGGAGGAATATGAGCGCCCTCCTTTTGCGCGCGACGAGCCGGTTTACAGAGCGGCCGCTCGGTAAATAAAAATCTCCTGCCGAGACCATCTATCGGCAGGAGAATCTTTTTCATCGCCGGACATCTTAGCGCTCGACGGCGTCTATGAAAGGCTTGAGCAGGCGCGACCGCGAAGGGTGGCGCAGCTTTCTGAGCGCCTTGGCCTCTATCTGTCGTATGCGCTCGCGCGTGACGGTGAAGTCCTTGCCCACCTCTTCGAGCGTGTGCTCCTCGCCGATCGGCCCTAGGCCATAGCGCATCTTGATGACCTTCTCTTCGCGCGGGCTCAAGGTCGCCAAGACCTCGTCCGTGATCTCTCGCAAGTTTGAGGCGACGACCGAATCGGCCGGATTGGCCCTCGATTTATCCTCTATAAAATCGCCCAGATGCGCGTCTTCCTCTTCGCCGATGGGTGTTTCCAGCGAGATGGGCTGCTGCGCCAATTTGAAAACGCTGCGCACCTTGGCGACCGGCATCTCGACTCTTTCGGCGATCTCCTCGCTGGTGGGCTCTCGACCCAACTCCTGCACCAGAGCGCGACTGGTTCGAATCAGCTTGTTGATGGTCTCTATCATGTGCACGGGTATGCGTATGGTGCGCGCCTGATCCGCTATCGCCCTGGTGATGGCCTGTCTGATCCACCACGTCGCGTAGGTCGAGAACTTGTAGCCACGCCTCCACTCGAACTTATCGACGCCGCGCATCAAGCCTATGTTGCCTTCCTGTATAAGATCGAGGAATTGCAGGCCGCGATTGGTGTATTTCTTGGCTATTGAGACGACGAGCCGCAGGTTGGCCTCGGTCATCTCTCGCTTGGCTTCGACGGTCTGCGCGACGCTTCGAGCGATGGCCTGGTGCGAGCGCTTGATCTCGACGATGGAGACGTTGGTCTCCTGCTCTATCTCCTTGAGACGACGACGGGCGGCGCTGATATGCCGCTTCAACTCTTTCTGCTCTTCCGGCTTGATGCGCTTTCGGCCGAGCTTCTCGGTCCATTTATCTATGTCGCGCTCCTGTGCGCGAACCTGTTTGTGGACTGAGGCGATGGCGTCTATAAGACGCTGGCGGGCGCTCTCCTTTAGCTTGAGATGACGAATCTCGCGGGCTATGTCCAGGCGCGCGCGCGCGATCTTGCGGCGCAGCCGAAGGGTCTTCTTATTTTTCTTGCCGCGTGATACCTGCTGCTCGGTGCGCAGGCGTTCCCACTCTTTGAGGGCGACCACGTAATGCTTGCCGACGTTTGTGATACCTTCGAGCGTCAGGCGCAGGAATTCGTCGGAGCGCTCTTCCAGCTCGCTGATCTCGGCCTGGTCGGAAAAGTTGACGACATCGCGGACGTTGAGCGTGCCTGCCTCCAGCTCTTCGCCGATCTTTATCAACTCGTGGATGGCTATGGGCGAGCGCGAGAGAGTCTTATGCGTCTTGATCTCGCCGCCCTCTATGCGTTTGGCGATGGCGACCTCCTGCTCGCGCGTCAGGAGCGGGACGGTTCCCATCTGGCGCAGGTACAGGCGCACGGGGTCGCTGGATTTATCGTCCACACCGGCGGACAAATCCAGTTCATCTTCCCCGTCCAGCGAATCGTCCGTATCCTCGGAGACGGAAGCGGACGCAACCTCCTCTATGAGAAGCTCGTCCGAGTCCACTTCCGTGAGGCTTGCGCCGCCCAGCTTCTGCAAGACCTCTTCGATTCTATCTGTCGAAATCGCCTCTTCCTGCTGTTCCTGATCCATTCCCTTGAAAGGCAGGTACTGATCGCCCTCTGTTAAATCCATGCGAAGCCCGCCATTACCCCCGTTCTTTTCAACCATGCTCAAGCCTTTACCTTTAGCGCCACGTTTTGTCTGTCGTTTGGGGAGACCCTAGGGCGCGTGACATTCTCCTCAAGCCGGGACCGAATCTCTTGCGCCCAATTCCTGCTGCCGGTCGAGCAGGTAGAGCTTGAATTCTCCGCGCAGCCGTTCGAGGCCGGCAAAGGCCTGCGCCCGATCCATCTCGGCGGCCGATAGCTTACGCTCCAACTCCTGATACCTGGGGTTTGCCGCCAGGGCGAGCTTGATGGCCGCGCTCCTGGCCGTCTCGTTCGAG
>DASQYE010000750.1:0-2083 GCA_035639355.1 Pyrinomonadaceae bacterium | reverse complement strand
GCGCGTCTGAGGCTGCTGTGGGGCCGTAGTCTTCTTCCTTCGCTCCTTCTCCTTCTCGCGCTCAAGCTCCTTTAGCCTTCTATCCGTGAAGAAATATTCGTGCTGAACAAAGTCCACGCCCTTCTCCCTGGCGAAGGCTTCGGCCCCATCGCCGGCCAGCAGTACGTGCTCCGACTGTTCCATGACCAGACGCGCGAGGCTGATCGGGTTCTTGATGTGCTTGAGGCCGGCGACTGCGCCCGCCTTTAGCGTTTTCCCGTCCATGACCGAGGCATCCAGCTCGAACGTCCGCTCGCTCGTCATGACGCTTCCCTTTCCGGCATTGAACAGCGGCGAATCTTCAAGCATACGAATCGCTGTCTCCACGGCGTCGAGGCTGCTTCCACCGTTCTTGACTATGCTGTAACCGGCCAGGACGGCCTCGCGAAGCTTCGCGCGATAAGCCTCTTCGAGTTCCGGCCCCATCTCGCTCTTGAGGATCGTGCCCGCCCCGCCGTGGATAGCAAACCCGAAAGGCTGCGCCGCAAGGCGAGCAGCGCCGGCAGCTCGATCGCCAACACTTCCCGACTGTGCCTGACCCTCTGATTTGCCGGCCCGTGCTCCCAGGGGCGAAGCGTTGATTGTAAGTGCGGCGATGAATAGAAACGCCGCCACTCGCTTTAGGGTCGCGCCCATTCTAATGACCTCCGGATGCCGAGCGGTTATCCTCTTCAATCATATCCCTGTAAGCGGAGAGAGCGCGCTCGGCCAGTTCCAGGGGAACGGTGACGCGGAACGGATGCTTGGCGACGAAGGAAGGAACCTGGCGCACCTGCGCGCCGAGCGATTGTAAGGCAGCGACAGCCCGTTCGTCCGAGAGTTCGTCGGCGTCCAGGGCTTCCGAGGCGCGCTTGAGCGCTCCTCTCAGACGATCAAGCGGCAACTCTCTTTCGGCCAGGACAAGCCCGCGCGACTGAAAATCGCCGAGCGCGCGCAGAGCTATCTGCTCGGCGTCGATCACATCCGGGCCGCGCTCTTTATCGAAGAATGTCGGCTGACGCATGGATGAAGATTTCCGAACCTCTATCGATACTTTAAGGCAAGGGCGCGCTGCTCGCGCGGCGCGGCCTCGTCGTCTCTGCTGCGTTCGCGGGCGTCGCGGTTATTTTCGGCGCTTCCGGCGCGCCTTCGCGCTCCATCTGGGCCTTGGCCTTCTCCTTCTCCTTCTGCATCAGCTCGGCCTGCTCGTATGGGTCGAGCCGCGCAAAGAGATAGAAGGTTTCGCCGGCGCGAACGACGCCCAAGAACCTGAAAGTATTATTGAGCACGTCGCCGGGCTTAAATGTTCCGGGCACGGGCGGGTCTTCAAAGATATTCTTCAGCTCGTCGCGGGCCGAGGCTTCCAGCTCCGGCAAGTAATCGTTGCCGGTCTCCTCCGCTATGCGGATAGCCATCTGTCGCAGCGCCCGTATGCGGTTTGAGTTTCGACGGTAATAGGCGCGGCTGATCTCGCGCCGGCTCGCGCGATCGTCAACGACCTCCTGCTCGTTGCGCAGGTAGCCCAGGTAAGCGCGCACGACAGGCCCGAACTCCGTCTCCGATTCATCCCGTGCGCCATCCTGCGCCGTGGCGACAGCCGTCGCGGCGAGGAACGCCAGGATCAACAGACCGATACGAAAAATCTTTACCCTTCCCATGACACTCTTGCCACCCGAAGCATAGGATGTTGACTACTCGTCGGGATCAATAATCTCAGAGTTTAGCACACGCTCGCGCCTCAAGTCTCATGCGCTCTTTGGGCTGGCCTGGGAGTGCGGAGCAGCATTGCGCGCCCTCGCCCGCGATGTTACATTTTCTGCGAGACTGCATCCAGGGTTGGACTGATGGCTGATAATTCGACAGGAAGTGAAGCGGCGGCCAGGCGAGTGGCGCTTGGCATCTCGGGTGGGATCGCGGCCTACAAGGCGGCGGAGATATTGCGCGGGCTGCAACGCGCCGGATGCGTTGTGCGCGTCGCCATGACGAAACGCGCCTGCGAATTCATCACGCCTCTGACCTTCCGCGCTCTTTCCGGCGCTCACGTCATCGTAGACGATTACGCGCC
>DASQYE010000749.1:0-2622 GCA_035639355.1 Pyrinomonadaceae bacterium | reverse complement strand
TTGAGCACGGTCGAGAAGATGATGGCCCTGCGCTCGGCCCCCATCTTCTCTTCGCTCCCGCCGGAAGGACTGGCGGAGCTGGCGCGCTCCAGCGTCGAGGCGGAATACGCGGCCCGCCAGGCGCTATGCGTCGAAGGCGAGCCCGGCAACGAGGTCTTCATACTGCTGGCGGGCGAGGTGGATGTCCTGATCGGCGAGGGCGCGAACGCAAAAGTCGTGGCCCAGGAAAAGGCCGGAGGCTTTATAGGCGAGATGGCCGTGCTGGACCCCGCTCCGCGCTCCGCGACTGTGATCGCCGGGGCGGACGGCGTGCGTGTGCTTCGCCTGGGCGGCGACGCCTTTCGCGGCGCGCTCAACACCGATCCGGCCATCGCCTCCGGCGTCATTCGCACCCTCGCGCAACGCCTTAGAACGAAGGCGAAATAAGAGATTAGGTTGAGCGGACGGAATGCGATGATGGGCCGGTCGCATGAGAGGTGTAAGGGTTGACGCGCGCAAATTTATATAAGGCCGTCCTGATAATCCTTAGCCTCTGCGTCACGCTGGCTTTAATAGAGTTGGCGCTGCGCATCGCAAATTATCCTAAGCCGACCCTCAGCGGCTGGAAGACCTTGAACAGCTATAAGTCGGAGCGACATCAATTAGGATTTCGCGGCCAACCCATAGAGTATCAGGATGACGACTACGTCATCGTCCTGGTGGGAGACTCGCAGGTCGAGGCTAAAGCCTCAGCCTATGGATGGATGCCTGAGCAAAGGCTTCAGTTCTATCTCAATTCCGCCGGGAAGAAAGTTAAGGTCTTCTCGTTGGGCGGGCCTGCTACGGGTCAGGATCAGCAGCTCTTGTCCTTGAAAGAGTATTACAGGCAGTTCCGCGCCGATATGGTGGTGGTGTGGTTCACCCCCGCGAATGACGTTTGGAATAACACCTTCCCTTCGAGCACGCCTGACGACCGCACACCGAAGCCGACCTTCTGGCTAAAAAACGGACAACTCTACGGGCCCACGGAGGAGACAGGCCAGCCGATCAGTGAGACGCCTCGCCTCAAAGTGGCGATCCTCTTGCGCAAATTTTTCCCCTGGTCGAGGGAGAAAGAGTGGGCTGATAAAATCCTTCCGCCTCCATACGAGCCGATGCGGGAATACAACGGCCCCGTGAGCGATGAATGGCAGAAACGCCTAAATGCCTTTCCCGATTATCTGCGGTATGAGAACTTCGATACGGATAAAAATGACAGGGCTCTCTTGTTCGCTCCGCGTAGCCCCCGTGTGCAATACGGTCTGGACTTAACGCACAGTCTTCTACAGGAGATCGAAAAGCTGGCGGCTTCTCACGGGGGTCGTTTTGCAATCTTCAGGCTGGAGGACAAACCTCCTGCGCCGACAGCAGCGCAAACAAATGGGGCGGCCGGAGAGACTGTCTATATCTTGAACGGGAAATACTATAAAGTTTCCCGCGCTCAATATCAGCAGAATCTGGATTACATCACTCGTGACTTCAATAGTTATTCAGTCCCGGTCACAGTCGAGCCGTCCACAGTGGGTCCCGAAGACGCTCACCTCAACGAACACGCGAATGACCAGGTCATGAAAGATTTGGCCTCGAAAATAGAGGGTCTCATCCCGGCCAGACGTTAGAGCTATGACGAGCCGCCCGCCCGTCTCTAATTCAACCCGGTTCCGCTTAGATACCGCTCGGGGCTTTTGTTGCAGACCCCTGCGGCCTTTCGTCTCAGTTGAAGGCCGAGCGTGTTCGGGAAGCTCTTGATCGATCTTGGCAGAAAGGGCGTGCTGGAAAGCTTAATCGGAGCTGTCCGTAAATGCGCGCCGGTATTTGTCGGGCACGGGCACGGCGCGGCGCTCGTCCAGGTTCATGGCGACCTGCACGTTGACGGCACGCGCACATAGCTGGCCGTCGCCTGCGCGCTCAACGCTGTATTCAAAGGTCACGGAACTCTCTCCGACGCGCGCGACACGTACCTCCACGTCGGCCTCGTCGCCGTACACCAGCGGCGCGAAAAACTCAGCCCGCACATTCACGGTGGGAAAGCCTATACGCTCCTCCGCCATCAACCTCTGATAGGTCGTCCCGCACCGCTCTGCGAAGAACTCTTCCATCGCGACGTGAAAGTAATGAAAGATGTTCACGTAGTAGACGAGCCCCGCCGGGTCGGCGTCGCCAAATCGCACCTTGATTCGCGTCTTGAACGACATAAGAGAGCAGTGATGAGTGACAAGTGACGAGTAAGAAAGAACGAATGACGAGTGATAAGCTTTTAACTTGTCACTTGTCACTTGTCACTCGTCACTTGTCACTGCCTTTAAGCTGTTTGCGGTCTATCTTGCCGCGATCGTTTTTCGGCAAGGAGGCGACGAACTCTACCCAGCGCGGGTATTTGTACGGGGCTAGACTTGATTTGACGAAGTCCTTGATGTCACGGGCCAACTCTTCAGAGGCTTCGGCGGGCGGGCGAAGGACGACGAAGGCTTTCGGCTTAACGAGATGGTCGCCCTCGTCATGGCCTATGACGGCGCATTCGAGCACCGATTCGTGCTGTAGAAGGCAGTTCTCGATCTCTGCGGGCGCGACGAAGACGCCCGAGACCTTCAGCATGTCGTCCGT
>DASQYE010000748.1:0-3515 GCA_035639355.1 Pyrinomonadaceae bacterium | reverse complement strand
AACCCTTGGCCGGGGACGAGCCTGGAGTGGCGGACGCCGAGCCCGCCGCCGACCGAGAACTTCGCGGTGACGCCGGTCGTCACCTGGGAGGCTTACGAGTTCGCGCCGATGGAAGAGATGCAGGTGATAGGTAAGCTTGAGCCGGGAGACAGGGCGGCGCAACCGGCGCACGGCGAAAACATTTAATTTCGATTCCTTCGGAGGAGTATCAAGAGTGGCTACGAGTCATGCGGAAGCGGGCCATCATCATCCGGCGCTGGCGCACCATTTCGATAATATGGAGCAGCAGCGCGAGGCCGGAGCGCTCGGGATGTGGCTATTTCTGGTGCAGGAGATAATGTTCTTCGGCGGCCTCTTCATGGCCTATCTGCTGTACCGCTGGTCGTACCCTTCGGCCTTCGCCGTCGCCAGCAATCACCTTAACTGGAAACTGGGCGCGGTCAATACGGTCGTCCTTATCGTCAGCAGCCTGACGATGGCGCTGGCCGTCTATTTCGCGCAGACTGGAAACCGTCGCTTGCAGGTCATGTACCTGCTGGCGACGATGGCGCTCGGCACGACGTTTCTGGTCATCAAGGCGGTCGAGTATTACGACAAGTACAGGGATCATCTGATTCCGGCCGCCGGGCTGTTCAAATGGGAGAACGTGGAAGCGCTGCCGCACGGCGTGACGCCGGAAAACTTGCAGATGTTCTACTGGATCTATTTCGCCATGACGGGCTTACACGCGCTGCACATGGTGATTGGCCTGGGCATCCTGGCTTACTTGGTCATAAATGCCTGGCGCGGGCGTTACTCGCCTGAGTATCACGCGCCCGTCGAGCTGTCCGGGCTCTACTGGCACTTCGTTGACATCGTCTGGATATTTCTCTTCCCACTGCTGTACCTCCTGGGCAGGCATCTCGGGGAAGGTCATTAAGGGTCGTGAGGTCATGTCGGAACACATCGTCTCGAAAAAAATCTACATGTTGATCTTCGGCGCGCTGATGTTGGGCACGGCGCTGACGGTCGCGGCCGCTTTCCAGGACCTGGATCACTTTTTCGTCGGCGCAAACACGGTCGTCGCCCTGACCATCGCCGTCATCAAAGCGACGCTCGTCGTGCTCTATTTCATGCACGTGCGCTATAGCTCTCGGTTGACCTGGGTGATAGTCGTCGCGGGATTTTTCTGGCTCGGAATCATGTTCGCGCTGACGATGAGCGATTACGCGACCAGGGCGCAGATCACACATGAAGATCAGGGGGTGACGGAGCGCTCCCGTTAAGGCGGGAAAGCCTTTGACCGCCAGTCGTCCGACCGGTTCGTTGAAAAGAGCGTGTGAGGCTCGGAATTTTCATTCCGAGTCTCACACGCTCTTTTCACGCGCGCGATGAGCGAGAGCGACCCGGAGCGCAAAATCGCTCCGGCCCTCTGCTGCCGCATAGACTGTTTGAAGGCGGGCGGGCTACTTTGCCTGAATAAACTTCGCGTCCTGAACCACGAGTGGCTTCTCGCAGTTCGGACAATTGAGCCTGCACGTCGCGCCGGATGTTTTGATGGTCGTCCCGCAAGCCGGACACGCTCCCTCTATGCTGTTCCCTGCAAAGATGTCGCGCATCATGAAGAGAGGAAGAATCAGACCTGCCAGGAGCAGCGGAATACCGAACAGCAGCCCTGCGCCCGAGCCTTCGCCGAGCGTCAGGCTCAAGATCAGCCCGCCTATGAACAACACCAGCCCTAAACCGATCGCGAACGAAAACCCGTAAGCGCCATCGAACGTGCGTCCCTCTTTAACGGATGCCGTAGACCTCTTAACTTCCATGAATCTCGAATCCTCCACCTTACAAGGGTTAGCAAAATAGCGATATTTATGGGGTCAGGCGGACAAAGTCGAGAGCAAGTACCCGGCTTATATGCAGGGCAAGTTATCACAGCCGCGCGCCCTGCGACAAGCAGGCGCGTGCCGCGTCAAGAGCGAGCGCGGCCCGCTCTTACTTAAAGCGTAAACGCGCATTCCCGGCCCGGCTCCGGTCTACGTTTTCGGGGCGTTGCAACTCTCTTTTTACCTTTGCAGAAACCGCGACGCCTTGAGGATAAGCGTACAGGTGGGCCCATGAGTGATCTCGCTCTCCATCACCTTGCGCGCGGCTTCATCGAGGTTAAGCCTGACGGGTTTGATCTCTTCCGTGTCGTCCTGGTTCTGCTCCGTGAACTTCAAGTCGCGCGCTAGAAAAAGGTGCGCGGGACAATTGACGATCGACGTGTCCAGATCGACCACGCCCAGCTCCGTCCATTCCTCTGCCTCTATGCCCACCTCCTCCCGAAGCTCTCTCCTGGCGGCCTCAAGCGGCTCTTCACCCTCGTCGATGTCGCCGCTGACGGCCTCAATGCTGTCGGCCCCCTTAGCGTAGCGGAATTGAGTGGTCAGATGGGCGACCCCATTTCCGTCCACGGCGAGGATCGAGACGCCCGGTTTCATCCTGACGACCGCGTACGTGCCCGGCGCTCCGTCGGGCCGAACGACCTGATCTTCTATGACCTCAATAAATTCTCCCTGGTATTTGGGAATCGATTCCTTGATCGTCCAGGGGCCGTGTTTTCTCATCATAATTCACCCGCATGTTAACCTTCCGGCCGATGCCCAGTGTCGGCGGCGCATCGGCCTGCTGCGTTTGAGCCTGACGCCGTATACTGCTAAAGTACCCGATTTCGATCAGGATATGAATCGACGACAGGGATTACTATGAGCATGAACAACGAAACCTTCTTCCAGGATTTTCTGGACCGGCAGGACGAGTCCGATTGGGCGCGGGCCGTCAATGGGCTTCTGCCTTTCATTCACGAGGTAGACCGGGCGGCCACCCAAATCTGGTTCGCGTTTTATCCGATAAGCCTGTTTCGCGCCCTCGAACGTGCGGAAGACCCCGAAGGGCTGGCGAAGAGGCTTCTTCTACAGGGCAGCTACTACCTGCGCGATCAAATAGATTCTTCGCACAGATTCCTATACGGGCATCGCTACTGGCCGGAGGTCAAAAAGGCCGTGGCAGAGCGTGCCGCGTCCTTCGACGCCGCATGGACGACGCAGCCTCTGGCCGATCAGATACGCGAAGCGGCGAGCGCGGCGGCTGTGCGTCTGAACGTCGAAGAGTCTTTGCTCGTCGGCATCACAAGCGTCGCCTTCATGACGGTCGCGCAGGCTGGACTCGCCGCGTTCAAGGCCGCTCCCGGCAACGTCCAGATCGACTCGAAGCATGTCAAGAGGTCGCCGGAACAGATTCTGAAAGAGCGCGCCAGGGACGATCATCAGGGCCTGTTCGGGTTTCTCAGAACGGTGGACAAGCGTTGGACGGTCACCTACGACGAGAACGACGGGAGCGCGCGCTACAGTCTGATAGATGCGGAAGAGCTCGCTTCGGGCGCGGCCAGGGATAAATCCAGAGACTGGCGCGCCGTTGACCCGCGCCGCGTCGAGGGGCCCATCCCGGTAGAATGTCGCTCGGCATCCTGCGGCACATGCTGGGTCGGCGTGCTCGGC
>DASQYE010000747.1:0-5390 GCA_035639355.1 Pyrinomonadaceae bacterium | reverse complement strand
GAAGATTATGTCCTGGGCGTGATGGCGGCAGAAGGAAGCACGGAAGACGAGCTTGAATCGCTCAAAGCCCTGGCCGTCTCCGTTCGCACGTTCGCGCTCAGGAACCGTGGCCGCCACGCGCGCGAGGGCTTCGACTTTTGCAGCACGACGCATTGCCAGCGTTACCCGTCCGACACGGGAATGGTCGAAGGCGCGAGCGCGACTATGCGGCGCGCGGTGGCGGAAACCTCCGGCGAAGTCTTACTGGACGAACAGCGCCGCGTCGCCGACGCCTATTTCAGCGCCGCCTGCGGCGGAATGACGGCCAACCGGGCTACGCTGTGGGGCACGCCTAATGCTCCGGCCTACCTGCGCGGCGTGGCCGATCCGCAATGCGCGACCATGCCGCACCGCGATTGGACTGATGTCATCGATTCGGCGCAACTCCGGCGCGCTCTCCGTAGCGATTCGCGCACGGATGTCGGCTCGCGCCTGGACAATATCGTCATCACCAGGCGAGACCGGACGGGGCGGGCCGAGCTTGTACGCCTCGAAGGAGAACGCAGCCGCGTCGTGCGCGGCTGGGATTTCAAGATCGTCGTCGGGCGCATCCTCGGCTGGAATGTCCTGAAAAGCTCGCGCTTTGAAGTGACGCGCGCCGGTGCGAATTATGTCTTTCGCGGGAGCGGCTTCGGTCACGGTCTGGGTCTGTGCCAGGAAGGCGCGCACGTCATGGCGCGACGCGGCGCTCACTATCGCAGTATTCTCAACTTCTATTTCCCCGGCGCAAGCGTCGGCAGGAGCGACATGCCGCCGCCGCCGCCGCCCCTACAGCAGAGCGGTTTGAAAGCACCCCCGGAGACGGGGACGCACGCTCATACCGGCGTCGAATCGACGGGTACAGCTCGCGCGTGGCGAGCCGATGTCTTAACGCGACGGATGACCGTTTCCACAAGCTCGACGTTCCGGCACCTTGATCTTCCGGCCTACGCCGCCGCGAGGCAGCGCGATGGCGCATTCCGAAATCAACGCCTCAGCCTGTCGAGCGCGCATTTCCGTGTCGGCTACCCGGCGGGCATGGAGCGCGGCGCGGTCGAAGTTGTGCTCGACACGCTCGAAGCGGCCCGCGCGGATATGTTCGGCCGTTTATACGCGGCTTCCCTGAAATTGGCGGAGCCCGCGATGGTTTATGTCACCATTCACGAAACGACGGGTGATTTCACGGCGACGACGGGGCAGCCCTGGTGGGCGGTGGGGGCTACGAAGGGAGACCGGATTGAGTTGCAGCCGCTCGAAGTGTTGCGCCGTCGCGGCGTTCTCAAGACGACACTGCGCCACGAGTACGCGCATGTCGTCATAGAAGCGCTCGGCCGCGCGAGGTGGCGGACGCCGCGCTGGCTCGCCGAGGGACTGGCGATGCACTTCGCGGGTGAGGGCGCGTTGCTCGCGCGCTTTGCGACGAAGAAGAGGATTTCGACCGGCGAGCTGGAACAAGGGTTAGCCCATACGGGCGCTGCGCGCGAGATGCGCGCTCTCTATGCCGCCGCCTACAATGAAGTGTCCGCGCTCATTCGTGCGAAAGGCGAGGCGGGCGCGTGGCGACGCCTGGCACATGGGGCGTAGCGCATGGGAATGAATAGAGATTTTCATCTTAACGCGAGGCGAGAAATGTAATCTTGAAGAGAGGCGCACCCGCCCGCGCATTGCTTCCCGCTCTGATGCTCCGGCGCGCGAGCGCGGGCCATACTCAAGGCGTCGCTTCCGAATTCTAAGGCGTCGTTTCCGGTTCTTTCTCCGCTACGGTTATGGCCCACCAAGGCCCGTCCGTCCCTTCGCCGGCCGCAGACCAGTACCAGGCGGAAACATCAGTCCAACCCTGGTCGCCGCCGCCCTCCGTATAAATCCTTTCGTAGACGCGTAGCCTCTCGCCGTCGCGTGTCGCCGTAAAGCTCCCCCATCGTCGGCCCGCCTCGTCAACCCTGAGCGCCGCCGGCGTGACGCTGTAGCCAGTTCCCCGGAAGCAATCGGACGCGGGGTGAAGCTTTCGCGTCCGTTCAGTGACCCAGCGAACGATCACCTCGCGCTCGCCGTCCGTGAAGCGCGCGATTTTGCCGGGAAAGTCCCGCCCGAATCTCTCCTCACGCTGCGTCAGTGGAAGCTCTGCCAGGGCTCGCCCTTCAAAGTGCTTGGGCCAACCCGGAAATGCCGCGTCGGAAGCCTCAGCGCCCCGGTGCCCGGACTGCGACGGGAGCAAGGGCATCGACGCCGCCACGGCGCAGGCCGTTATGTATAGAACAACCCGCCACATAGTTTCTCTCCGCGTATCAGTTGGACGGCCGCGACGATGCTCGCCGCGACGAGCAGGAAAGCGACCACTCCCGTGTAGTCGTGTGCCCACGACGGCATCTCTACAATCCCCGCTTCAAAGTAAAAGAGCGCCACGGCGCGAAAGATGTTTCCCAGGATGATCGCGCAGAAGGCGGCCGCCAGAACCAGCAGCGTTTTGAGGAAGCGAAGTCCGTAAAGACAAGCGAGCGTGCAGGCCAGATACAGACCAACCCAAAGCATACGCACGCCGCTGCAAGGAGCATCGATCCAAATCAGCTTACCGCTCCAATTGAGGCACGTCCCCTGCTGTATCACCGCGAAGCCGCCGAGCCTGATTACGGGAGCCGCCACGCCCGCGACCACCATCCTGAGCGGGTATCCGCCATAGAATTGCAGCGTCGGAATCAACGGCAGGGATAGATACATCAATCCGAGCAGGCCCGCTTGAACACGTCTCCCGAACAGCAGGGCGCTGATCGTGAGCCCGACCGCCGTGACGGCAAAGCAAGCGCGCACGAGCGGTGGAACCAAAGCATAGGTCGCAGCATAGACGAATAGAACAATCGTCGGCAGCAGCAATAGTTGCAGCGACGGCCGCCTGGCTTCATGGGCCGCCGCCCTCCTTCGCCTGAACAAAAGGAGAATGATGACGGTCGAGAGCGCCAGCAAGCTCCACGTCTCGTCTGTCGAGTCGGTCACCCTGGCCCCGTACCAGCGCCAGACCGGCCAGAAGGCAAGAAGCTGTAGCGCTATGATCGAGCAGGCCCTCTTCGTATCACTCAAAGCCCATCCTCCCGCGCGCCAGTTTCCGGCGATAGAGCAGCCAAAGCAGGACGGCGGCCACCACCGCAACCAGCAACACCATCTCCGGCTCGGGGATGGTCGGCACAGTTCCTGGCTCCACCGGCTCAAGCCCGGCCCGCTCGTACTGCTCCCGCGTCTCCAATACGACCGCTCCGCTGACGGGCGTCACCAGCCCGTAGCGCGTCGCCAGTTTTGTTGCTTCCTCCAGGTGCTTCTCGTCCTGAGCGATCATCAAACGCCCAACTTCGTCGTTGGCCCACAGCCGGGCCAGGTGTGCCGAGGTCTCCTTGACGGCGGGCGAAGGCGGCGGGTGTGGCTGCTTTTCGCTCGTCCTGACGAATTCCAGCGACGCGGCTCGTCCCGTCAACTCTGCGAACAATCTTTTAAGGTCGGATTGCAGGCGACCCATGCGCGGCACGGCCTCAACCGAGCTGATACCGTCGAGCCCGTCGGTTATACGATCGGGCCCGTTGTTCGTCTGCACCGTGTAAAGAAAGGGGCCGACGGGTCGTCGCTCCCAGCGCTGCCGCAAGGCTTCCACAGACTGAAGAAGAAGCGGCTGCGGGCCGTGAATCCAGACGATGGCGCTCTGTTGCGTATCCTCTGCCGCGATGTCCCAGGCTTTCGAGAGGGGCGCGACGTTGTCCGCTCCGCCCTCGAATCGCACTCCTTCAAGCAGCCGTGCCATCTCTTGCGGGTTGGCGATCAAGGGATGCTGGCTCGCTCCCGCTTCATAAACTCCGTTGCCGTCGGCGAGGAGCGTTTGCAGGTCAACTCCGGGCGGAAGCGTTTTAAGGGCGGCGCTTATCTCAGGCGTCCATGCCGCCATACGGGCCGACGTGTCCAGCACCAGAATGATGCGAGAGCGCGCGAAGCGTCGCTTCTCTTGAATAAGCTGGCGGACTATCTCTCCGTCGTTCTTCACATGGTCAGGAGTCCACGCCTCCTTGACTCCGCTCGCTCTCGTCGAGACTACGTAGAGGCCCGCCTCCGATAGCTCGCCGTCCCGAACAGCGCCGCGAGCCGCATAAAGATTCGCCCCAGGCTGTTCCGTCCCAAGGCTCTCGCTCTCGACTTGCAGCTGCGTTTCAGACTCGATCCATACGGCGTGATTGACCTCGTCGGGAATACGGAAATTTCTATCCAGGAAATGCGGCAGGCGAAGCCGCGCGTGCGCCTCGTCTTCGAGCACGAGCGGGAAGGTGATGCCGAAACGAATCTTCATCTCGCCGCCCCTGGGCTGCACCGGGTAGCACTGCACAAGAACGCGGTCGCGCCCCGAGGTCGTCACCAGCACGGGATCGCGACGCGCACGTACCACCTGCTCGTAAGCCTCGCGCACGCGGGCTCTTCCTGCGAAGGCGGCCTCGCGCTCCTGGCCTTCGACCCACAGCGTCAGGCGCGACACGACGCCGCCCGGCGGAAGCTGCACCTGCGCGCGGGCCTCCTGCTGCAAGGCCGAATCGTTCTTGAACGAGAGCGTCCACTCGACATACCCGAGCGTAGCGTCCGCATCTATAGAGCCGTCCATGCGCGACGAAGCGAGCCGGAGCCCCTTCACCTTGCCCGCGATGATCGTCCCTCCCTGATCGGCATCGAAATCAAAAGTCTCCTGCGGTGTGAAGTGCCCGCCACGTCTCTCCGGCGGGCGAGAGGTATCAAAAGTCTCGCCCGTCAGCCGGTAATAGACCTTGCGAGCCTCCTCCGGCGTGACCGGGTCTTCGAGTGAAAAGAGGAATCCTAAAGGGTCCATGCCAAACCCGGTTCGTTCGTAGCAGGCCCGAAGCAGGTAGTCACGATTCCCCACCACGCGCAGCCAGCGAATCCCGCGCGCGCTCCTTTCGGGCGACGCCGAGGCGGCCATCTCCAATCCCCAGCGCGCGAGCGATACGGGAAGCTCTATCAGGATGATCGCCCCGAAAGCCAGCGAGAGCCCTACGGCCAACCCGCTCATCCGTACGGCAAAGCCTGGGGGAGCGATTCGCAGAAGCTGTCGTCGCAAGATAATCGCCGAGAGGAGCGATGTGACGGGGGCGAGCGGCAAAAGACCCAGCCCGAAATAAACTAGGCCGACTGCCGCGAGCGGCATAAGCGGGATGTAGAGGATCGTGTAAAAAATGGAGATTCCGATGACGACGGCATTTGCCAGACCGAGCAACGCGATGCGCTCAGCCCTGCCTTTGCGAACCGCCAGCCACAACTGAAGGTTGGCGAGCGGCACAAAGACTACCAGCAGCACGTGCCACAGCGTCGGAATCGGGTCGAAGAAATACTCCGCA
>DASQYE010000746.1:0-2443 GCA_035639355.1 Pyrinomonadaceae bacterium | reverse complement strand
AGAATAACTGCCTATTGCAAAATTTCTTGCTAAATACGGGCGGGGCGGGAGCGCCCGTAACGGTTTTTATAGCTTGGTGAAGCCATTTGGACTATCGCTTCCGCCGGAAGGTGGATTCTTTTCCCGGTACCGGAGCGGAACTTCCGGGCGGGCGACAAATTCCCAAGCCTTCAGAGCGGAATATTGCCGTGTTTTTTTGGCGGGTTGGTATCACGCTTGTTCTCCAGGAGCGAGAGAGCATGTATCAGTTTCGGTCGGGTCAGAGCGGGCTCTATGACTTCGTCTATAAAGCCGCGCTGGGCGGCGACGTAAGGGTTGGCGAATTTCTCTTCAAACTCCTGTACGCGCGCGCGTCGCGCCGCCTCCTTATCATCCGCCTCAAGTATCTCGCGGCGATAGAGAATGCCAACGGCCCCCTCAGCGCCCATGACGGCTATCTCAGCGGTGGGCCAGGCGAAGTTTATGTCCGTGCGTATATGTTTAGAGGCCATGACGCAGTAGGCTCCGCCGTAGGCTTTGCGAGTAATGACGGTCACTTTCGGGACGGTCGCTTCGGCGAAGGCATAGAGCAGCTTGGCCCCGTGCCTGATAATGCCGCCGTGCTCCTGCGCGACTCCGGGCAGAAAACCGGGCACGTCTTCGAAGGTGACGAGCGGGATATTAAAGCAGTCGCAGAAGCGCACGAAGCGCGCGCCCTTGACGGACGCATCTATGTCGAGCACGCCCGCAAGGTAGGCGGGCTGGTTGGCGACGATGCCAACGGAGCGCCCGCCCAGGCGCGCAAAACCCACGACTATGTTCGGGGCGTAATGCTGATGCACCTCGAAAAAGTAGCGCTCGTCCACGACCGCGTGAATAACGTCGCGTATATCGTAGGGCTGGTTTGAGGCCTCCGGCACTAGAGCGTTCAGAGCGGCCTCCATGCGGTCGGAGGGGTCCGTGGCAGGGACGAATGGCGGATCGTCCATATTGTTCGAGGGGATAAAGGACAGCAGCTCGCGCACCATGCTCAGTGCGTGTTCGTCCGAGTCGGCTGCGAAGTGGGCCACGCCAGAGCGCGCGTTATGTGTCGCTGCGCCGCCCAGCTCCTCCTTCGTCACGTCCTCGTGCGTCACGGTCTTAATCACGTCCGGGCCCGTGATGAACATGTAGGACGTATCTTTGACCATGATGTTGAAGTCCGTGATGGCCGGACTGTAGACAGCGCCGCCGGCGCACGGGCCCATAATGCAGCTGATCTGCGGAATGACGCCGGAAGCCAGCGTGTTGCGCAGAAAAATATCTGCGTAGCCGCCGAGGCTGACGACGCCCTCCTGTATGCGCGCGCCGCCGGAATCGTTGAGACCTATGAGGGGAGCGCCGACCTTGAGCGCCAGATCCATCAGCTTGCAAATCTTCTCGGCGTGGGTTTCGGAAAGCGAGCCGCCGAAGACTGTAAAATCCTGCGCGAAGAGGAAGACGCGGCGGCCGTCCACCAGGCCGTGGCCCGTAACGACGCCGTCGCCCGGAAAGAGCTGCTTATCCATCTCGAAGTCGCGCGAGCGATGAACGACCAGCTTGCCGAACTCCTCGAACGTCCCCTCGTCCAGAAAAAACTCTATGCGCTCGCGCGCCGTCATCTTCCCGGCGGCGTGCTGCTTCTCGCGGCGCGCGGGGCCGCCGCCCGCCTCTGCGCTCTTTGTGCGCTCCTTCAGGATTTCGAGTTTGGACGGGACGGCCTTCTGTTGTTTTTGTGATGTCATAAAATTTTTCCGTTTGAAGCGGCTTCGCGCGCGCGAGAGAACCCCTCACCCTCATTTTCAAGAGATATCACAGGTATTCCATCATGCGACCATGCGGCGACGCAAGCTCCTCAGCGCCCATTCGGAGCAGACGAAGGCCGCGACGACCAGATAAAGCGCCTCCCAGAGGTGTCGCGACAGAAATCTGCCGGTCAAAAAAGCGCGCGTCAGATCGATCGCGCCGGTCAGGGGGATGGCCCACGCCAGAGCGCGCAAAGGGGCGGGCAATACTTCTAACGGAAACCAGGCCCCGCAGAGAAAGATGGAAGAGAAGAAGACGGCCATGTAGACGTTGAAAGAATCTATGTCATGGGTGTGCGCTGTGACTCCAAGGGAGAGCGCGGCGATAAAGAGAGTTCCGACCATCAACGGCAGCGGGACAAGTGCGGCGTAGGGCGAGGTGGCCGCGCCGAAGAGCACCAGCACCAGCAGGATGATGACGGAATCGAAAGAGGCCTTGGTAAGGGCCCAGCAAATCTCGGCCCATGCCAGCGATTCCACCTCGACGGGAGTGGCGAGGATGGAATCGTAGGTTGACTGGTAGACCATTCGGAAATAAGAGCCGTACGTAGTCTCGAAAAGGGCGCGCATCATGACCGTGAAGGCGAGCAGCCCCGCGCCCACGAAAGAGAGATACGGAATGCCTTCCACTTTTGAGAGGA
>DASQYE010000745.1:0-3326 GCA_035639355.1 Pyrinomonadaceae bacterium | reverse complement strand
ACGAGGACGTTTCAAACTACGGCGATTCGTCCAGCAACGCGGAGGCGCAAGCTTTAAAGCGCGCAACCGCCAAGTTCGGCCTCGGCCTCTACCTCTATGATGATAAGGCCGGCAGGGGATAAAGGGTTGGATTCAAAAAGGCCCAGGGTTGAAGCCACGAGCGCTTTGCGAAAGCTCTCAGGAATCTGAGGGAGCGACCCTGTTGCAGGCTAAATCTTTTTCAAGTGGACGGGCCAGAAGCCGAAGGCTATGAGGCGCGCGGGGATGTTGCGTAGGATGGGAATACGGAGCACGAGTCGCAGGACGAGCGGCAGCCTGAACGGCCTCGTCGGATCGAGCGCGCTGGCGATGATGTTTTGCTGAACCAGAGTCTGAACCCTTTGAATGATTCGCGTGGGCCACTCGCGACGACGCTGCACGGCGTCCAGGTCGCTCAGCAGCACCTCGCCGCGCTTGAGAGGACGCGTGAGCAGGTTGGCCGCTGCGACTGCGTCTTGAATGGCGTAATTGATTCCAACGCCGCCGACCGGCGACATCACGTGCGCGGCGTCTCCGATCAGTAGCAGGCCAGGCTTGTACCAGCGCGGAACGCGGCTGGATTCGACCGACAGCATCGCTACCTGTTTCCAGTCCTGCAAGAGCTCGACGCGATCTTTAAGCTCCGGGGCCAGATCGGAGATCGAGCGCCGCAGCGCTTCGAGCCCCGCTTCGCGTACCTCCTGAAAGCTGCCCTTGAGAATGACATAACCCATCTGCCACTGCTCAAGACGGTCGAGCATGACTACTATGTGGCCGCGACCGAAACGACCCATCGCGCCTTCGCCGTCAGATTCCAGGCGCGGCAGTCGAAACCATAAGATGTCCATCGGCGGCGAGGTCTTGACGGGCACGAAGCCGGCCAGTCGCCGCACGCGAGAGGATCGACCGTCCGCTCCGACCGTCAGCACGGCGCGCACCTCGTGCCAACCATCGTGACTGCGATAGCGCACGCCCAGCACACGCCCGTCCTCCTCAACCAACTCCTGCGCGCTCGCGCTCATCACGAGCTGAAAGTTCGTAAGGGCGCTCGCCTCCTTTGTTACCAGCTCAAGAAATTGCGACTGCGGAACCATCATTATGTAAGGGTAGCGCGTCTTGAGGCGATTGAAGTCCGCCATCATGACGGAGCCGTCGGGCGTCACGAAGTTGAAGGTATCTATCTTGCTGTGGCGAAGCTGGTGCAGGCGCTCGGAGAGCCCCAGCTCCTCCATTATCTCCAGAACGGAGGGGTGGATAGTGTCGCCGCGAAAGTCGCGGTCGAAATCCTCGTGCGCTTCCAGCAGCATGACGCGGACGCCTCTGCGCGCCAGGATCAGTGACAGCATCGCGCCGCCGGGGCCTGCTCCGACCACACAACAGTCAACCTGGTGCACTTCGACCGTTTCTTTCTCGTCGTCCGGCTGCACGCGCGGGGGAGCGTCTTCTGTCATGAGAAACATCCTCTCACAATCGGGCCGGCGAGTGTTGAGAAATTTTCCGAGGGATGGGAAACCGGACCGCCAGAGGCGGTCGCGCCATCGCCGCCACCCATATTACGCCAGGCCACCCGCGCGCCCCGAAGCCGCATCACAGCGCCACCAGCCGAAAGATAGCGTGCGGCGCAAGCGCGTCCTGCGCAATGCGCAAGCAGACATAGCTACTGAGAAAAACCGTGAGACAGGCAAGTGTATGAGCCCGTCAAGTGTGAGAGCCCGGCAAGCGCCCGCTTAGGGCCGACCGTGTTCGCCCTGCGAAGAGTTTGGGCGGCCGTAAAGATTTTTACCGATCAAACGTAACTTTTAAGAGGTCGCTGGTAATAACAGAGTGACGGGTTTCGATCCCCCTGGCGGACAAGGTTACTCGATCAGATGACAGACGAAAGACTGTTGGAGAGTGCCGGTCGCGGCGATGAAGCGGCTTTTCTGGTGTTGTACCAGCGTCATCGCGACGCTGTGTTTCGCTTCGCCTATCGCCTGACGGGGTCGGTCGTCGTGGCAGAGGATGTCACGCACGACTGTTTCCTGAGCCTGATTAGATCGCCCGAGCGCTTCGACCCCTCGCGCGCGGCCCTGCGTACATACCTGTATGCGGCGACGAGAAACCTGGCGTCGAAGCACTTTCGCCAGCCGCTCGCGCCCCGCGCGCTCGACGATTTGACCGAAGAGCCGGCGGGGCCGGAGATCGAGCAACCGCTCAGGCAACTCCTGGATGAAGAGCTTTCCACAGAGGTGCGCAAAGCCGTGGCGAGTCTGCCGCCTCTTCAGCGCGAAGCGCTTGTCCTCTTCGAGTACGAGGAGCTTTCGATGGCGGAGATCGCAAGTATCGTCGGCGCGGACACAGGGGTCGTGAAATCCAGGCTTCACCGTGCGCGGCGGAAACTGAGGCAATTGCTTGCGCCCTATTTGAGCAGCGAACGTGAAGCGGTCGCCGCCCCGGAGGTCTCAAGATGAGCGAGGAAAACGACACTCAATCACTTTTCGATGATGCCCTAAGCGCGGCCCCGTTAGAGAGCGCAGGCGAGCACGCCGCTCAAATTCCGGCGGACCCGGAGCTAAAAGCATTGCTAGGCCAGTGGCAAGCGCCCTCTATACCGCGTGCACTGGACGCTCGCGTCGTCGCCGCTTTTCGTCAACAGACAAGGCGCGCCCCGCTCTGGAAACGTATCTTCTCCCCATCGACTCCTTCTTCGTCAGCTAACAGAGAGGTAATTATTATGAAACAGTGTTCAGTATGCCGGGAAGAGTTTGCCGATAAGTTCAGTTTCTGCCCCGTGGACGGGACGCCCCTGAACGAGCTGGCGGCAGAAATCGTCTCCACGCCCGCGCCCGATCCGGCATCTCCTGCGGGCGCGCAAGCTCGCGCCTCCCTGATCGCTTACAGCAGCGGCGAGTATCACCTCACGATTATAGAAGACAGGGGCATCATCAATCGCTTGCGCGAGCAGTTGCGAGAGGTCGCCAGAGAGTCGCGGCTGACCTGGCCAGAGTTTCGGCGCGACCCCGCGGGCTTCGTCAAGCGCTCGGCGAGCGCTTATAGCATTATGGCCTGGCGATTCCTCAGCTCGCCCAACGTCGCCGTCGCCGCGCTGACCGCTATCGTCTTAGTCCTCACCCTATCCATCGGGCTCGTCGCTATGGATCGCTGGCGCGACTCTCGCGACCAGCAGCTTGCCGAGAAGCAGCGCACCGACCTGGAATACCTGGGCGATATCACAGACATTCCACCCGAGCAGGAAGAGCCTGAAAAAGGCACAGCCGGTATGAACAAGGGCACCGGCGGAGGCTCCAAACCCAAGCAGGACAAACCCG
>DASQYE010000744.1:0-6373 GCA_035639355.1 Pyrinomonadaceae bacterium | reverse complement strand
AGGTATCGCCCGCGTCTGCGGCGTCGAACCCCATCACGGCGACGGCGACCTGCGCGCGCGAGAATATTATCGCCTCGCCGGGCCCAATCCCCGTCCACAGCGCCAGGCGGCTCCACCATGGCAACTCGCCCAGACCCTGTCTGATTCCGGCAGGCGCTGACAGAGCCCTCCAGGCATTTGTCGAAGTCAGCGCGGTCGTAATGTCCGGCAGGCTGTTGGCCTCAAGATAGACGAGCGTGTCCGCAGGGACATACGCAGCCATGTCTACCCTCTGGAAGCGGTTCCACCAGAGCCATGCGGACGCCAGCAGCACCAGCACCCCTGCGAGCAGCAGCGATCTGCGAACGGTCTTCATCGGGCCGTTCTTCATCAGGCGCGCTCTCCTTCCTCAGGATGTCGCGCCGTCGAGATCATCTCCGTCGAAAGGATTTTGGCGATAGTTTGAGCGACGTGCCGTAGCCGTATGTACATTGCTGCTCTTAGGTGACTGTGATACTTTGATGCCAGCATCTCTATCTTACATTGCTTGCTCGACGGAGCAAATTCCGGCGACGTTGGGGGCGAGGGTATTTAATGGTAATCGTCATGAATCGCATCGCGGTCGCCCCAGGGCGCGAACAGGATTTCGAGAAGACTTTTACGGAGCGCGACCGGGCCGTCGATCGAATGCCCGGCTTCATAGATATGCAGGTTCTGCGCCCGGCCGAAGGCAATACTTACATCGTCCTCACGCGCTGGAAATCGCGCGAAGCCTTCCAGCAGTGGACCGAGTCGGAAGCCTTCGTCTCGGCCCATCGCAAGCAGTCTCCGGGCCTGGCAGAGGGCCGGCCAACCCTCGAAATCTACGGGGTTTGCGCCGAATAAGATTCTGGAAGCGCCCCACTTCTTTTCCAGAAAATGAGCCTCAAACTCGGTCGGGACAGCAAAGTCCGATCACTTAGTCTTTCATACACAATGAATTAAACACTGAAAAATAACAATTGACAAGGTTGTCCCCCCTATTGTACTCTCGCTTTTAAGGGTGGATGCCCGCGTCCGCCATTTTTAGAGGCAGTGGCCTTTAAATTCCGTTTGAAAGCACGACACAATTTCGGGCTCCCGCGCAAGCGGCGAACCGCTTTTTGTGTTGTCTTCAATTGACAGTCCGCCGATAAGGGCACACCCCGCGCGAGCGGGGGTCGCAAAGCTAACGGGGGTCAAACGACACGGGGCGTTTGAGCTGGCCGGGTTGCCGAAGTGAGACGGTCCAGACGCCGCTCCAGAGACAAGTCTTGAGCTGCGCGCGTCGCCTTCCTGCATTTCCCCCCAAGGCATTCCATCCGGCCAGGGCACTCTACTTCCACGCTCGTGTTCAATCACGGTCATTCCCATCCAAAGCAGAACGCTTCAACCGAGCTGACCGAGTATAGGCCGGTGCGCAGCTCGATCACTGAGTTGAACCCTACTAGCCCTACATCTCCCGCAAAACCCGCGCGCACGGGGCCTTCCAGGGCACGCAAAGCCCGCCGGCGGCTCCGCGAGCGCAATCGCAAGCGATCTCTCTAGGGTCGCGAGGAAAAGAGCAAGTCATGTTGAAACGTGGACTCGGCAAAAAGAATCTGGTCGGTCTGGACATAGGCTCAAGCTCGGTCAAGGCCGTAGAGCTACAGGGCAAGCGCGATAGCCTTCAGCTCGTCAGCCTCGGTTACGAGAACTTGCAGGCCGATTCGGTCGTCGATGGCCAGATCATGGAGCTTAACAACGTCTCGGGCGTCATCTCGAATATCTTTCGCGACCAGCAGATCAAATGCGAGAGGGTCGTGGCGGGCGTGAGCGGCCATTCCGTAATCGTCAAAAACATCGTCGTGCCGCAGATGACCGAGGACGAGCTGATGGAATCCATAGAGTGGCACGCAGAGGAGCATATCCCTTTTGAGATCGCCGACGTGAGTTTGGATTACCAGGTCACGGGCTCTCAGCCGGACGCGCTTCAGGTGCTGCTGGCGGCCTGCAAGCGTGACAAGATCGCCAACGTCAAACAGGCCATACAGCTCGCGGGCAAGCAGCCGGCGATCATAGATGTCGATGCCTTCGCTTTGCAGAACTGCTACGAAGTGAATTACCAGCCGGAAGCCGGGCAGGTCATCGCGCTCCTCAACATCGGCGCATCGACGATGAACATCAACATCCTGAACGGAATGAGGTCTGTCTTTACGCGCGATGTCTCGGTGGGAGGCAATCAGTATACGGGACTGTTGCAGAAAGAGCTGGCGCTCACGTTCGAGCAGGCCGAAGCCGTCAAGCGTGGGATGCCGCCGCCCGAGGGCGCAGAGACGCACGCCATCGAGCCGATACTCGAAACCGTCTCGGACATTCTCGCGATGGAAGTTCAAAAGACTATGGATTTCTACCGTGCGACCGCCGAGGACGGAGAGGCGGCCGTGCAAAAGATCCTGATTTCAGGAGGCGGATCGAAGCTTCCGGGCTTCATCGAATACCTGGCCAAGCGTTTCGAGATGCCTGTCGAGGTCTTCGATCCGTTCCGCCGCATCAAGGTCGATACAAAGCGTTTCGATCCGGACTATATGCGCGAGGTCGTACCGGAAATGGCCGTCGCCGTCGGACTCGCTTTGAGAGGAGTGGACGCGGGATGATTAAAATAAATCTTTTAGAGTCGGTCACGGACAGGTCAGGCGGGGTCGCCATAGTCGAAGAGAAGGTCGCCAACCCGCGTACCCAGACAATGGTGCTCGCGCTGGTGGCGGCCGCTCTGCTCGTGCTCGGGATCGGTTACGATTACGTGAGCACGAAGGCCGAGCACGCCGCCGCGCAGAAAGAGCTTGAGAGGCAGCAGCAGATCGCCAGCCAGATGGATGCGATCAACAAAGAGCAGGCCGAGATCGAGAAGAAGACCAAGGACATACAGATCAGGATCGACGCCATTCAGAAACTGCGCGCCTCGCAGCAGGGCCCCGGCTCCGTGCTCAAATCGCTCAAGGAACGCATCGACAGCGTACCCGGACTCTATCTTGAGAGCGTCGAGAACAAGAACGGCGATCTGATGATTAAGGGCGGCTCGCCAAACGAGGCTTCGGTGACGCGCTTCGGTCAAAGCCTTGAGTTCTCCTCCGGCCTCTTCTCCAACCTGAGCATCGAGACCGAGCGAAAGGTTCTGGATAAGGGCGTGGTCTCCGACGACCCGAGCGAGCCCAAGCCGGAAATCGTGAACTTCACGATCAAGTGCAAGTACACGCCAGCGGGCGCGGCCAAGCCACAGCCGGCGGCAGCAGGCCCCGCAGCACCCGCCAACCAGATCGCGCAGAAATAGCGCAGATGAGTTCGCCGTACGCGAAGGGAATTGATTTGTTATGAGACTGGACAACCTACTATCACTGCCCTGGTATTTAAGGATGGTCATCTTCGGCGCGGTTGCGCTCGTCATCTACGGCGGCTTCTGGTACTTCGTCACCAGCTCGACGCGCGCCGAGACCAAGGAGCTTAACGACCAGATCGCGGCGCTGCTTCCCAAAAACGAGCAGGCGCGCATCGCCTCGCAGCGTCTCAACGAATTCCGCGCCGCATTCAATAGCCGCCAGGCGGAGTTCGACGATCTGCGTGCGCTCTTGCCCGAGCAGCGTGAATTGACCAGTGTGCTGCAAAGTGTACAGGATCGCGCGCGTCTGAGCCGTCTAACCCTGCGCCGCTTTACGCCGAAGGACGATTTCCAGCAGGACTTCTACAGCGGCAAGCCGATTGAGGTCGAAGTGACCAGCAGCTTCGCCAACCTGCGCGAGTTCTTCGACCAGATGGCGAAGTACCAGCGCATCGTCTCGATCACGGATTTCAGGCTCAAACAGCTTGACGAGAAAGATCAGCAGCAGTTGCAGTCGGGACGCACCCTCGACGCGCAGTTTATGATGGCCGCTTACTATGTGTCGGCGGAAAAATCTGCCGCGCCGACAGCAGCCACCGCCACCAAGCCGGCAGCGCCAGCGCCCGCCCCCGGCAAATAGTAGAAACCATCCTCCAACGCTGCACTTCCCGCGGGATTACGGAGAGAGAGCAAATGAAGCACTTCAGAAGAACCTTTCATCACAACATCATCAAGGGGCTCGCCGTCGGGCTCATGCTCCTGACCCTGGGCGCGCAAATGGAGCGCACGCTGGCCCAGGAGAGAAGCCGCACGGCGACGACAACCGCGACCAGGACGCGCGAGCGCGATCCGTTCGAGAAGTACAGGCCGCCCGTCAAGCGGGTTAAGCCCATCGCCACGCAGATTCCCGCGCCGTCCATCAAGGATCGCATCGAGCGTTACAAGGCGCAAAAGCTGGCGGCGATGAATGCGCAGCTGCCCGCGCCGAAACCTACCACCGCGCTGCTTCTCGGCGAGGTGCAGATCACCGGAATATTTCGTACGCCGAGAGGCTACGCGGCGATGGTCGAGGCCACGCCGATCAAGCTCTCTTACGTGATCTATCCAGGTGAAACATTCTTTGACGGCCAGCTGGTCGCCATTGAAGAAGACCGTCTGGTCTTTCGTCGTGAAGCGCGTTGGAGCGATGGGCGACGAGAGATGCTTGTCGAAATCAAACCGCTGCGGCAAGCAAACGCCGTGACGGATTCCATGACCTCCGTCAGGGGAGCGACGACGACGAATGCTCCCGGGACAGAGCCCTCCGCCAACCAGGGAGCGCGAGCCGCCTCCTCAAACAATCAATAACCACACCCCTCGGGTCTCAAAAAACGCGCCGGGAAGCCTGAGCCCGCTGGCGCTTTTTGTGACCCGAAGCCCTGTGCGCGAGCCGCCTTCTTCGAGTCTTACCAGGAAACATACAGGGGTTCGTGCTCTCTCTTGACAATCAAAAACGGGGACGCAACCGCGTTGTGCGGCGCGCGCTTTATGAGGTTTCCTTCAGCGGAGACCTTGCCGAGCGCAGCGCGTGGCGGAAACGGTCGCCCGGCAATTCCCTTAAAGGAGGGAAAAATGTCTCATCAGCACTACCTGCTCGGAGCCATAAAAAGAGGCGCGCTCGTCCTCTTGATTGTGTGCTCGCTTTACGCCCCGTCTTTGGCGGGCGCGTCCGCGATGCCGGTCGCCACCGGCATTAGCGCCACCACCTCCGCCGATTCGACCTTTATTACCATCTCCGGCACAGCGCCGATGGCTTACACAGTTTCGCGGCCCGACCTGCGCACCATTCTGGTCGATCTGCCGGGCGTCGATGCGACCCGTCTCGCAGAGACTTATACGCTCGGCACGCCGCTGGTCACGGGCGTTCAGGTTGAGCGCGAGAGTGGCCCTGCGCGGCAACGCGCGGCCCGTTTTCGCATAGCCTTGCGCGCGCCCGTGCGTGACCGCTCGCAGATGGCCGACAACAATCTGGTGCTGGTGCTCTCGCCCGATAATAGTATGCGCGCGGCGAAAGCGGTCGCAGGCCCTTCGCCGGTCGAGATTGCTTCCGTCGGTGCTCCGCCTCCGGGCGCAGCCGCAGAAGCCGTCGCCCGCCAGGCTTGGGCCAACACCGACGCTTCGGCCAACCAGAATCCGCCCTCTCCACGCACCGGCACTCAGCAGCCGAGCGTGACGATCACCCCGGCGGACAACAAGACTACGCAGTCCGAGCAGGGACAGCGCTACGGGCAGCCGGGATTTGTCGGCGAGCCTATAAATCTTAACGTCGTCAACGCCGACATACGCGACATCCTCAACTACATCACGGAGCAGTACGGCGTAAATTTCGTCATAGACGCTTCGGTCGGCGCAATTCCAGTGACGGTCAACGTCACGGACGTGCCCTGGAATATCGCTCTCGACGCGATCCTGCGCGCCAATCGTCTGGGCGTTGACGTTAACGGCAATATCCTGCGCGTGGCTACGAGCGAGGTGCTGGCTTCCGAGACGGCAACTCAGCAGAAGATCAACGAGGCGCGGCTTGATAATTCTCAGCTGTTGACGGAATTCATACGCCTCAATTACGCGCGCGCGTCTGGTACGCTCGCTCAGGCGGCCGGCCCGAACAGCGGCTTTACGGGCGGTTCGACCTCGCAGGGAGAATCCACCGGCGGCGGCGGCGGCGGCTCGCAGGGAAGCAGCGGCGAGCAGGGCATCCTGCCGATCATCGCGCGGCGACTCTCAAGGCGTGGCAGCGTAGAGGTTGACGGACGCAGCAACACCCTGATCGTCACAGATGTCAGAGAGAACATAGACGCCATTCGACAGCTCGTCACGCTGCTCGACCAGCCGGAGCCACAGGTCGAGATAGAGACGCGCATCGTCATCGCCAACCGCAATTTCAGCCGCGACCTGGGCGTACAAATTTCTGCGCTCGCGCTCGGCACGAACGGCGCGGCGGGCTCGATTGCGACCGTTCCGGGCAGCGCGACCACGGGCGCA
>DASQYE010000743.1:0-2890 GCA_035639355.1 Pyrinomonadaceae bacterium | reverse complement strand
GGCGATGTACGGCACGAGCGTCAGATGTATGTAGATGGCGTTTCCGTGGCCCTCTTCGTTTCCCAACTGGCGAATCGCTTCCAGAAAGGGCAGCGATTCGATGTCGCCGACCGTCCCGCCGATCTCGACGATGACGATGTCGGGCTCGTCCTGCGCGGCCACGGCGCGCACGGCGTCCTTGATCTCGTTGGTGATGTGCGGGATGACCTGTATGGTCTTGCCGAGGTAATCGCCCCTGCGCTCCTTCTCGATAACCGAGAGATAGATTCTGCCCGTCGTCCAGTTGTTCTTCTGCGAGAGGTGCGCGTGCGTGAAGCGCTCGTAGTGGCCCAGGTCCAGGTCCGTCTCAGCGCCGTCGTCCGTGACGAACACCTCGCCGTGCTGGAAGGGCGACATCGTGCCGGGATCGACGTTGATGTAAGGGTCTAGCTTCATGAGCGCCACGCGCAGGCCGCGCGCTTCGAGCAGACAGCCGATAGAAGATGCGGCCAGCCCCTTGCCGAGACTGGAAACCACGCCCCCCGTGACGAAGATGTATTTAGGCATCGTTAACCTCTATTGAAGGTAAAAGTAAAAAGGTAAAAGGCAAAAGTGAAGACAAAAGCAAGTACGAATCTCATTCTCTTTAAAAGCGGTTTCAGCCGAACTTTTGCCTTTTACCTTTTTATTTTTTACTTATCATCGCTCGCACCCGTTCTAAATCCTCCACCGTATCGACCCCGATCGAGGGCGCGTCCGCTTCAAAGACCCGTATGGTGACGCCGCGTTCGAGGGCTCGAAGCTGTTCGAGGGCTTCCGCATCTTCGAGCGCGGATCGCGGCCAGCCCGTGTATTCTAACAAAAAGCCCCGGCGGTAGGCATAAAGCCCCGTGTGCTTGCGAAACAGCGCGAGCAGCGAACGCTCGCGGCTGAGCGCCGCTTCGAGAGAGCCGTGGCGGCGCACGGCATCGCGCGGGAACGGTACGGGCGAGCGCGAGAAGTAGAGCGCGCGGCCCCGCATGTCCGAGACCACCTTGACGACATCCATGCTCAACACGTCGGCCGCGTCCGTGATCGCTTCGCAGCTCGTCACGATCGACGCCTCCGTATCATTAATCAGCTCGTCTACAGCGCGCTCAATCGTCAGCGGAGAGATCAAAGGCTCGTCGCCCTGTACGTTTACGATCACGTCGGCGTCTTCGAGCGTGGCCGCCGCTTCGGCCAGGCGGTCGCTGCCCGATGCGTGGTCGTCTCTGGTCATCAGGGCCTCGAACCCGGCCTCGCGCACGGCTTCGTAGATACGCCGGTCATCGGTCGCCACGACGGCGCGCGCCACATTACGAGCCGCTAGAGCGCGCTCGACGACATGTATAATCATAGGGCGTCCGGCAACGTCCAGAAGCGGTTTGCCGGGCAGGCGCACAGAGGCGTAGCGTGCTGGGATGATGGCGACCGATTTTGGTCTGGGGTTTGAGGCCGTGTGATTCACGGGGCAACAAGATAACTCGCCGCGCAAGCGTGTGTCAATGAAAGGCAAGGCGGAAGGCAGCAAGGCCGCAAGGGATGAAAGTAGTGCTTCCTTCTCTTGAATGCTTTTATTTCATCCTTGCGGCCTTCATCCTTGCCTTTGTTTGACAGCGCCGCGCCTGCGGGCTACCATGCCGCCTTTAGCAGCCAACAGACTTGTCGGACGCTCTTGCTGTTCATTTCCGTGATGATTAGCCAGTAACTCAATCACATGCCGTTCGCTGTCACTTAGAAAATTTGGACCGTAAGTCTCCCGATGGCCGGCTGAAAAACCGGCCGCTCATAGCGGACAATCGATTTCTTCTTAAATTTATGGGTTTCGCAACCACAGCCATACATGCCGGGCAGGACGATAAAGACCCCGCGACGGGCGCGGTCACTGTTCCGATTTATCAAACATCGACCTACCAGCAGGAGGGCCTGGGCCGGCACAAGGGCTTCGAGTACGCGCGCACGCAGAACCCTACGCGGCTCGCGCTCGAACGCAACATCGCCGCTCTGGAAGGAGCGCGCTTCGGCTACGCCTTCGCCTCGGGGATGGCCGCCATAGACGCCACCCTCAAGCTCGTCAAAGCGGGCGAGCACGTCATCGTTTCCGACAATACTTACGGCGGCACGTTTCGCCTCTTCACGCGCATTCTGGCGAATTACAATATCGAGTTTGATTTCGTTGACACCTCGGACGCCGGAAACGTAGAGGCCGCCATCCGAGAGAATACGCGCATGGTGTTCGTCGAAACGCCGACGAATCCCGTGATGATCGTCACCGATCTACAGGCGGTCTCGGACGTGGCGCACAGGGTCGGCGCTCGCGTCGTCTGCGACAATACTTTCATGTCGCCGTATTTGCAGCGTCCGCTCGATTTTGGTGTTGACATAGTGGTGCATTCCACGACTAAATACCTGAACGGGCATTCGGACGGCGTGGGCGGCGTAGTGGTTTTGAACGACGAGAAGGATGCCGAGTGGCTCGCCTTCGTGCAAAATAGCGCCGGGGCGATACTTTCTCCCTTCGATTCGTTCCTGGTCTTGAGGGGTACTAAAACGCTTGCGCTCAGGATGAAGCAGCATGACGCCGGGGGCCGCGCCGTGGCGGCGTTTCTGGAAGAGCATCCGAAGGTCCAAAAGATATATTATCCGGGCTCGCTCTCGCACCGCCAGCACGATCTGGCCAAGCGCCAGCAGAAGGGTTTCGGCGGGATGGTGGCCTTCGATGTCGGGTCGCTAGAGGCTGCGCGCACCGTGCTCGAATCTGTTAAGCTATGCACGCTGGCCGAAAGCCTCGGCGGGGTCGAGACGCTGATCTCTCATCCGGCGACGATGACGCACGCCAGCGTGCTCGCGGAAACGCGCGCCCGGCTGGGCATCACCGAAGGGTTGGTGC
>DASQYE010000742.1:0-3498 GCA_035639355.1 Pyrinomonadaceae bacterium | reverse complement strand
CGCGAGTCTTTCTCATAGTATCCTCCGGGCTGAAAAGCTCACTGGGAGGACTTTGCGCCCCGGCATAAGTGCAGGTATTGACTGGAGGCTGACGCTTTAACGCGTTTTGTGACGATATTGTGATCGAGGAAAAAGCGCCCTGTTTCGAGTTCGACGACGTGCGGGTCGAGCCGCGCGCCTTCAAGATATGGAAGGCCGGGCGCGAAGTATCGCTTGAGCCCAAGGCCTTCAAGCTGCTGCTCTTCTTAATGGAGAATCGCGGGCGGCTGATCGAAAAGGGAGAGCTGCTGGACGCCGTCTGGAAGGACACGTTCGTCACCGAAAACGCCTTGACGCGAGAGATTGCGAAGCTGCGCAAGATGCTGGGCGACGATCCCAGGAATGCTAAGTACATCGAGACCGTGCACACGCAGGGCTATCGCTTCATCGCGCGGGTGGAAAGGGGTAACGGACAGGAGACGCCGGAGGCGGGGTTAAAGGAGCGCTCGATAGAGCCGTCGGAGAGCGGTCTGCCGGACGAGCCGCTCGCGCCCGCCCCGATTGAGACCGTCAAGGTTGATCGGCCGGCAGCCGTCGCGGCCGAACCCGCTTCAACTGGTTACCCCTGGCCCAAAGTGCTCGCCCTGGCTGCTCTAACGGTCGCAATCTCGTCTGCGGCGATCATCTTCGTGAGGACACGAACCAAGCCGGAACAGTCCGAAGCGACCACAGTACTCAAGACGGCGCAGATCACTACCTGGATGGGCCTGGATATTTACCCGACGCTATCTCCGGACGGAAGCTCTATCGCTTACAGCTCCGACCACGGCGGGAATTTTGAGATATATGTCAAGCCGCTCGCGCCCGGCGGCCGTGAGATTCAAATCACCTCGGACGGCGGGCAAAACCTGCAACCCGCATGGTCTCCTAACGGGCAACAGATCGCTTATTACTCAAAGAATCGCGGCGGTATCTGGGTCGTGCCGGCTCTCGGCGGCGTCGCCAGACGATTGACGGAGTTCGGCTCCGAGCCCGCCTGGTCGCCCGACGGCTCTATGATCGCGTTCCAATCGGATGCGCTGACGAATTTCGGTCTGGGGAGCGCAGCCCTGCCGCCCTCTACCCTCTGGACGATTCCATCCGTAGGGGGACAGCCGAAGCAGATCACTCAAGTAGGGACTCCTTCGGGCGGACACGGCGATCCATCCTGGTCGCCCGACGGAAGGCGTATTATGTTCGTCGCCAGTGACGTTAATCTGGCGGAAGTCTGGTCGGTTTCGGCTCGCGGAGATGAGCTGAAGCCGCTGGCTCCTCCCCACGGACAATCTGAGGAACCTGGATATTCGGGCCCGTACACGGAGCCGATCTACTCACCGGATGGAGAAGGCGTCTATTTCGCGGGAGTCAAGAGGGGTGTGAATTTTGGTATATGGAAGATACCCATCTCGCCGGGCAGCGGTGAGCCGCTGGCAGAGCCCGCGATGGTTCTCAGCACAGGGTTTACGCCGGTCAGACACCTGACCATCTCGGCCGACGGGAAGAAGCTCGCCTACAGCGCGCAAACACAGACGAGCAATCTACGGTCGGTTCCCGTCTCGCCCGTCACCAACGAGGCGACAGGCCCTTCCGCGCCGCTCATGGAGGATACGAGTCGCCGCAAGTCTAACCCGATATTTTCGCCCGACGGGAAAAGGATAGCTTTAACTATTTGGAGCGCGGGCTCTCCGGTCAATGTTTGGCTGATCGACGCGGACGGTAAAAATCCTGTCCAACTGACGACCGATCCGGGCGGCAGCACCCTGCCGAGCTGGCTGCGCGATAATGATCAAATAGTCTACGTCTCAGACCGCGAAGGACGAGGGGCGCTCGTATCCCTCAACCTGAAGAGCAGAATAGAGCAGCCCATCTTTGAGTTCGAGGGAAAGATGAGCTTCATACGGCTGTCGCCCGATGGAAAGCAGATCGCGTATAACTCAAGACAGAGCGGAAACATAAATCTCTGGACGAGCACGCTCGACGGCGCGCAGCCCAGGCAGCTGACCTTTGACAAAGAGCTGGCGGGGTTTCCTTCCTGGTCGCCCGACGGACAACTCCTGGCGTTTATGCTCAAGCGCGGAGACAGTTCGCACGTCGCCGTTATCCAGAGCGGCGGCGGCGAGCCCGTGCAGCTGACGTTCGATGTGGGCCAGAGCTTTGCGCACAGCTGGTCGCCCGATGGTGAAAGGATAGCCTTCGCTGGATTCCGCAAAGGCTTCTGGAATGTCTGGTGGGTCTCGCGCAAGGATAAGACGCAGAAGCAGCTCACGAATCATAGCAAGCTCAATGCCTACGTGCGTTATCCGGCATGGTCTCCCCTGGGAAATCAAATCGTCTACGAGTACGCCGAAACGACGGGCAACATCTGGCTCGCGGAATTAAAGTGACGCGCACGGTTTCCCGCCCGTTTACAGCAGGCTTTCGGCTCCTCGCGCGCCTCGATAAACTCTCCCTTACGAATCCCGGCGCGTTTGACACTGATCGCCGGCCTTGCGTTACAATCCCTTTTCGCTTCACATTAGCGGGCTTACGCCATGCCAACCATCGAGGATGCGCCCAGGGCGCTGCACACATATTTCGGCTTTGAAGAGTTTCGCGAGGGGCAGCGCGAGGTCATCAGCGCTATTCTGGAGGGCCTTGACACGGTCGTCGTGATGCCGACGGGCGGCGGCAAATCGCTCTGCTACCAATTGCCTGCGCTGATGAAAGAGGGCGCGACCGTTGTGGTCTCGCCGCTCATCGCGCTGATGAAAGACCAGGTCGATGCGCTGCACGCGCGGGGTCTTCCGGCGACTTTCATCAACAGCTCGATCTCGTTCGAGGAGCAGAAGGCGCGCTTGGGCGGCCTGCGGCGCGGCGAATACAAGCTCGTCTACGTCGCGCCCGAGCGATTCCGCAGCTCCCATTTTGTGGAGACCCTGCGCACGGCCACGATCGCGCTCTTCGCCGTGGACGAAGCACATTGCATCTCGCAGTGGGGACACGATTTTCGCCCCGACTACCTGCGCCTGCGCGAAGCCATAGAGCAGATCGGCCGCCCGCAGATCGCCGCGCTGACGGCGACGGCCACGCCGCACGTCCGCGCCGACATCATAGAACAACTCGCTTTGCGCGACCCGCGCGCCTTCGTCAGCGGCTTTGACCGCCCGAATCTAACCATCAACGTCGTTCACACGCAGAAGGAGCCTGAGAAGATCGCGCACATCAAGGCGCTGGCATCGTCACACGAGGGCGGCTCCGGCATTATCTACGCCTCGACGCGCAAGGCCGTGGAACAGGTGACGGCGCGGCTGCGCTCGGCGGGCCTCAGCCTCGTAGCCTATCACGCCGGGATGGACGAGGCGGAAAGGACGCGGGCCCAAGACGACTTTATGGCGGGCCGCGCGCAGATGATCGTGGCGACCAACGCTTTCGGCATGGGCATTGACAAACCAGACATACGCTTCGTCGCTCATTACCAGATGCCGGGCTCTATAGAGGCTT
>DASQYE010000741.1:0-5516 GCA_035639355.1 Pyrinomonadaceae bacterium | reverse complement strand
TCTGGTACCCGAAAGCATCTTTCGCCGTCTGCGCCGCGCCGTCGGCTGGAACGTCATCATCACGGCGAGAAAGTAGCCGCCGGCCGCTCCGTAGCCATAGGCCGCATAACCTATCTTTCGGGGCCGCTAATCTTTTTTGATGACAGTCGTACTCTCACGCACGTTCGTCACTTTGTCGGGCGAGCGCCTGCGCATGGCAAGCAGCGCGATCGCGAGCAGCGCGAGCAGGCCGATCACACCGGCCGCAATCCAGAGCGGGTCTACGGTGGTCGTCTGGGTGGTCGTCGTCTGCGTCGGAGTAGTCTGCGTGGTCGTCGTAGTCGTCGTCTGCCTGTTGGTCTGCGAGCTATTGCTGGTCTGAGCCGGGGTAGTGCTGCTCTGTGTAGAAGTCGTGCTCGTATTCTGCGCCACGACGGGAGCGGCCAGCGGCATGAGCATCAAGCTGATGACGAGTAAAAGCGTAGCGTGTGACAAGGCTGATTTATTCATCATTTCAAAGTCTCCTTCTTCGGATTACAGTTCTTCAGGGGAAGACCGCATGTATCAGCTTGATACATGCGGAGGGGCAGCACCAAGTAGGAAGGCGATTTCCATGCCATGTGCGCCACGACGTGCGATAA
This sequence comes from Pyrinomonadaceae bacterium, assembly GCA_035639355.1. Taxonomy (GTDB): domain Bacteria; phylum Acidobacteriota; class Blastocatellia; order Pyrinomonadales; family Pyrinomonadaceae; genus DASQYE01. Next base: position 4,896 of record DASQYE010000741.1, on the reverse strand, counting down.
AACTTGCCTCTTATAAGTGAGGGCTAGCAATCCAGCCAGACTCATTTCTGTCGATGAGTCCTTACAGACTCACGAAATGTAGAAGCCCAGTGCATGGTAGTATTCGAGCTCAACACTTGTGTACCTCTAGTTTCAAGATCGAGGTCAAAAGTATAGGGAACTGCTATAAAAGTAGTGCAAGTTCTGAAAAACTCCTAAATGTTCTCAGGAAAATCCATTATCTGCTTCGGCGGCGAGGACTGGTGGTATCACCACCCGCACTCGAAGAACCACTTGATGCGCCGCTTTGCGCGCGCGGGGAATCGTGTCATTTTCGTCAACTCGATCTCGATGGGGCTAGCGGCGCTCGGGAATAAGGATTTGATCCCGCGCCTGCGGCGTAAGCTGCGAAGCTATGCCAGGCTGGCGCGCACGACCGCCGAAGGGATTACGGTCGTCTCACCGGCGGCGCTTCCCTTCTTCGGAAGCCGCGCGGCGCGCGCCGCCAACCGCCGCCTGCTTTGCGCGCAGGTCGGGGCGCTGGCGCGGCGTCGCGGCCTCTCGCGCCCCATACTCTGGATAGCCATCCCGACCGCCGTCGAGATGATAGGCCAGCTCGATGAATCGCTGGTGGTCTATCAGGTGTCGGACAAGTACGACGCTAACACGATGGATCATGCGACCGACCCGGCCTTGATTCGCCGCCTGCACGAGCGGGCCCTGGATGCCGCCGACCTTATTTTCTATTCGGGACGAAAGCTATTGGCGGAGGCGACGCGCGGGCGCGAGCGGTCGCACCTGTTGGAGCAGGCCGTAGATTTCGAGCACTGGTCTGGGGTCGCGAGCGGCGCGATTGAAGCAGCGCCGGAGGTCTTGAGCATACCGCGACCGCGCCTCGGCTATTTCGGCGCGATAGAGCCCTGGCTCGTTGACCAGGAGCTAATCAAGCGCGCCTCAAGCGAGCGCCCGCTCTGGCACTGGGTCTTCATAGGCAACCGCTCGCGCGGGCTTGAGATAGAGAATCTGCCGAACGTACATTTCCTGCCGCCGGTCGCTTACGAGGAGTTGCCGCGCTACGCGGCGGGCTTCGACGTATGCGTGCTGCCGTGGGAGACCGAGCAGGCTTTCACCAGCTACGGCTCGGCCATCAAGGTGCGCGAATACCTGGCGACGGGCAAGCCCGTGGTCATCGCTCCGCTTCCGGAGTACGAGCCGATGTCGGATGTCTTGCGCATCGCCAGAAGCCGCGACGATTTTCTAAGGCTCGTAGAGGAGGCGCTGGACGAGCGCGGGGAAGAAAGCGCGCGCGCCCGCCAGGCATCCGTGGCGAGCGGCACATGGGATGCTCGCGCCGAGTGGGTGAGCCAACGGATCGAAGAAGCGCTCGCCCGAAAAGATTCAAAGCGAAAAGATTCAATGTGAGCTGAAAACCGCCGGGAGATTCAGACCGGGCGGGAGGCGCGTCTGAAAGCTTCCTCTATAAAAGTCTGCGCCGGATGGTAGCCGAACCCCTGGCTCCTCAGTTCGAGAAGCGACGGCGACGAGCACGCACCCCAGCGAAGCCGCTCCACAATGCGCCGCCGAGCCGTGAAAGAGCCAGGGCCGGCAGGGCGAAAAGAAAATAGTGCACGGCAAGGACGTAGCGATACTCCGTATGCATAGCCGATTGCACGCATAAATAGTAGGCCGGAACGACCAGCAGGATGAGCAAAGCGCGAGCGCGCCTCTCCCTCGCCAGCAGAATAATACCGATCACGGCGAGCGGCAGCATGATCGCCGTCAGGAACAGTCTTTGGACGCCGCGTATGAGAGTCCTGGGGTAGCGCGTCCACACGTTTCGGGCCGGGCCAAGCTCGAAAAGCCTGATCTCGCCGACCTCTATCGCGGGAGAGACGGGCTTCGACGCCCCGTTGGCTACCAGGATACGCACCTGGTCGGCCGCCCCCGTCACGAAAGGCATCCGCACCATCTTGACGGGCTGTTCTTCCGCCGACTTATGCTCTACGGTTTCAAGGATAGTCGAGGCATAGATAGTGTTGTCGCTTATGCCCGTAACGTTGATGATCGCGCGGCCCCGCTCGATCTTGACTGGAAGCACGAGCGCGTAATCCGTATCGGTGCGAATCCGCAAGGGGGCGGACGCGAACTGGACTCCGTATGTGGAAGCGTCGCCCGCCAGACGAAATGTCGTTTCGTCCGGCGCGAGGCCGACCTTCGCTTGAACGGACGAAAGAGTCCCGCCCCCCAGAAACTCGGCCGGGGAATTAGACCAGACGGGCTGAAGCTCATCCGTCAGCGCGAGCGAATGCGTCACGGGCGGCTCGGCCGAGATCAGGCGGGCTCGCTCAAGCCTGAGCATGGACGCGCCGCGTCTGACCATGACTCCGAAGAACCAGAATGGATGAGAGCGGACGACCTTGAGCCCTTGGGCCAATCGCATACGCTCGCGCTTGATCCCGTCCGGGTTAAAGAGAGTGCCGTAATAATCTGGCCGGCCGTACATCTGCGCCTCCCACTTCATAATACCCATGTCCGTATCCGGTATCCCGAACCTCCCATCCTCGTCATAGTCGGCGATGCCTTCGAGGAAGGTCTGACCGGCCCCGAGCGAGACGGGAATAAATTGGCCGAAGACGACGGCGTTGCGAATCGTGAGCGGCGCGATCACGATTAACGCCCCGCCCAGGAGCGCCGCCGCCGAGCGCAATCTTTTGCCACGCTCGAAGAGCAGCGGAATCGAGAGGGCCAGAAAGGGCGCGAGCAGCATGGCGTTGGCCCTCAGCCAGCAGGAGAGCCCTACGAGCGCGCCCGCCGCCGCGATCCTCAAAAGAGAGTGCCGCCCGCGCGCGCGCGCCAGGCAATAGACGGCCACCACAATGGGCAGCACGGCGAGCGTATCCGGCAACAGAAGGACGGAGTTCCAACTGAGCTGCGGAGAGAGCGCGACGAGCAATCCGGCTACCAGGCCCACGCCTCTTGACAGAAGGCCCGCGACGATCAGAAAAACAAAGACTGCCGCCGACGCGTCGCACGCGATCTGAAAGAACTGTATGAGTGCGTCCGACTCGCCGAACGCGCCGAACAGCAGCGCCATCAGGATAGAGTAGCCCGGCGGATGTCCCAGCGTGTTCGCATCATTGAGCGGCGACGACCGGCTCAGAAACGCGCTCACCCCGCCCTGGCCCAGGACGCGCGCGACTCGGCGGTAGTCCTCTGCGACGACCGTTTGAACTTTCCAGACCTCCTGACGCGTGTCGTGCCAGGAGAGGAAACGCACGCCTAGCGCCAGGAAGAAGATGACGAGTCCGAAAATGACCGCCTGCCTGCGGCGCGCCCCGGCTTCAATCCGGCGCGCCTCAATAGCGTCGCCGTGGAGCGCCTCATTCGTTGGAAGATGAGCGGCGGCCGCCACGCTTTTAGTAGTCTGCTCCGTTGTCATCGGATAAGCTTTGAATAGATGAAGACTTTTTGCCCGCCGCCGCCCAAACCCCCCTGCGGTGGCCGCAGGCCCCTTATGGATTCAGGGCTCATAAAACCGGCATCTGTTATATTACTACTCATCAATAATCGGCGCACAATCCTTCCCGGTATCGGTGGATGACGGGTGAGGTGCGAGGACTCGGCGGACTCCAGGGCGAGATCATGTGTGGTATTGCCGGACTGATAGGAGTAGAGCCTGACGCGCGCATCGGCGCAATGCTTTCGAGCATAGCGCATCGCGGGCGCGATGATGAAGGCGTATGGACATCGGCCCTTCTCGATGATGGCGGACGGCGCGCGTGCCTGGGCCATCGCCGGCTGTCCATCATCGACGTAAGCGCCGCCGGGCATCAACCCATGCTCTCGGAGGACGGTCGCTTCGCGCTCGTCTTCAACGGCGAGATATACAATTACCGCGAGCTTCGACGGGAACTTGGAGCCCTGGGCCGGCGCTTTCGCACGGATACGGATACGGAGGTTCTGCTCGCGGCCTTTGCCGAGTGGGGCGCGCGGTGTCTGCCGCGCCTCAACGGCATCTTCGCTTTCGCCGTCTGGGACGAGCGCGAGCGCACGCTCACTCTCGCGCGCGACCGCCTGGGCGTCAAGCCGCTCTACTACGCGCAGGCCGGGAGCGACGAGGGCGACGCTTTCGTGTTCGCTTCGGAGGCGAAAGCTATCCTGGCGAGCGGTCTCGTAGAGCCCGCGCTCGACCCCGAAGGACTCAATCAATTTCTCACGTTCCTATGGACGCCAGACCCGTTCACGCTCTTTCAGGGCGTGCGAAAGCTCGCGCCCGCGCATGTGCTCACGCTTGAGCGGGACGGCCGCTTGAGCGTGAGCGAGTGGTGGGACGTTTCCTTCGACGAAATCGAGGAGGGGCGAAGCGAAGAGTGGTGGCGCGAGCGCGTGCTTGAGACCATGGATCGCGTTGTGGGGATGGAGATGGTCTCGGACGTTCCGCTCGGCTCGTTCCTCTCCGGCGGGATCGATTCGTCCGTCATCGCCGCGCTGATGAAGAACCACTCGGGCGGGCGTCGCATACAGACCTATACGATCGGCATAGAGGCGGACGATCTTCGCTACGACATTATTCCGGACGACGTAGTGTGGGCCCGTCGCGTGGGCCAACTGCTCGACACAGACTATCAAGAGGCGATGCTCAAGCCGGATGTAGCGAAGTTGCTGCCAAAACTCGTCTATCACATGGATGCGCCCGTGATAGACATGGCGATCCCCAGCTATCTGGTATCGCTCGCGGCGAGCGAGAAGCTGACCGTTCTGCTTTCGGGGATGGGCGGCGACGAGGTGTTCGCGGGCTACCCGCGAAAGCTCGCTATGAAGATCGCGGGCCTGCTCGATCCCGTGCCCGGATTCGTGCGGCGTCCTCTGATCGGCGCGATGGCGGCGCTTCCGGGCGGCCTGCCCGGAAGATTGACA
>DASQYE010000740.1:0-12162 GCA_035639355.1 Pyrinomonadaceae bacterium | reverse complement strand
GAACCGCGCCTTCGCCCAGCAGGTCGAATCCTTGGGCTCGAACACGATCTTCATCTCGAAGTTCAACCCTAGCTTCGGACGACCGCCCGGCCAGGAGGAGCTGCACCGCAAGGACTTGACGATGGATGACGCCGAGGCGCTCAGGCGCGAAGCGCCCTCCATCGTCGGCGTCTCGCCCATACATCGCATGATCGCTTCGACCGCTCGCTACAGCGACAAGCAGACCGACACGCCTATACTTTTGGGCGTCACGCCCTTTTACGAATTCGTTCACTCGCAGAACGTAGGGCACGGGCGCTTTATACTCGACATAGACATGGAGGCGCACTCGAACGTCTGCGTGCTCGGCGTCGATGTCGTGCGCGCTCTCTTCCCCTTTGAAAATCCGATTGATAAGGAGCTGAAGATCAACGGCAATCCTTATCGCGTCATAGGGGTCATGGAGCCCTTAGGGAATTTCTTCGGCCAGTCGCGCGACAACTCCATCTTCATCCCGATCACGACCTTCGACAAGTACTATCCCGATCTGCCCGCGCCGCAGGTCGTCTTCTTTATCGTCGCGCGTCCTCGCTCGCGGGCCTTCGTCAAATCGGCCATGGACGAAGTTACGGACATCCTTCGTCGCCGCCGACGCGTGCCGCGCGATGCGCCCGACAATTTCGGCATCTCGTCGCAGGATTCACTCCTGGACATCTACAACCAGCTGACGGGCGCGACCGCGCTCGTACTGACGGCCGTCTCATTCGTAGCGCTCATGATCGGCGGCATAGGCGTCATGAACATCATGCTCGTCTCCGTGACGGAGAGGACGAGGGAGATAGGCATCAGGAAGGCCGTCGGCGCGACGCGCGGCAATATCCTTTCGCAGTTTTTGATCGAAGCGGTCGCGCTCACGGCCATCGGCGGCGTCTGCGGGCTCGTCGTCGGAGAGTTGGCATCTCTTCTGATGAACAAGTATTCTCCGCTGCCGGCTTATGTGCCGCTGTGGGCCATCGCCGTCGGCCTCGGCATCTCCGCGATGGTAGGGATAATTTTCGGTCTCTGGCCCGCGTGGAAAGCCGCCCGCCTTGACCCCATCGAAGCGCTGCGATGGGAATAGTGGGAAACTCTGCGAGGCTCTATATCAAGAAGGCCAACCATTTGCGCAAACCTGTCCCCAGCGTATAGCATCTCTAATATCCGCCCCCCGGCTGCAACCCTGATCGGCATTCAAACGTAGTAGCTCCGGCGTGAAATTCATAGAGACATTAAAATTGGCGGTCGCGGCCATCTGGGCACATAAGCTGCGGTCGGCGCTGACCTTGCTCGGAATGATTATAGGCGTCACGGCGGTCGTCGTCGTGGTCTCCGTGATACAGGGATTCAACGCCTACTTCGATGAAAAGATCGCCGGTATCGGCTCGAAGTCGTTTTCGATTCGTCGCTTCGCGTTCGAGGATTTCAAGGACACGGACACGATCGCCGCCGCTCAGCGCCGCAACAAGGACATAACGCTCGAAGAGCTTGAGTACCTGAGAGCGCGCGCGACCCTGATCGGCAAACTGGGCGCTAAAGCGCTCGCCACTCGCCACGAGGTCAGGCGAGGCGCGGAGATTCTACAGGACGTTCAGGTGGACGGCGCGACGCCCGTCATCGCCGACATCGAAAACCTTGACATAGCCGATGGGCGCTATTTCTCGGAGACGGAGGCGGATGCCGCGATGCGCGTCGCTTACATCGGCGCGGACATCGCCAATAAGCTGTTCCCGTCGGGTAGCGCCGTCGGACAGGAGCTTGTGATCGAGGGCCTGCCCTATCGCGTGATAGGCGTGGCGACGGCCAAGGGCACTGTCTTCGGCCAGCCGCAGGACACCTTCATCACGATCCCTTTGAAGACCTACGCGAACAGCTTCGGCCCGCTCCGGAATCAGCGCTCGCTCTATATCGTGGCGACCTCGAAATCGGACGAGACTTTCAGCGATGCGGTTGAGGAGGCGCGCTTTCTATTGCGCGTGCGGCGGCGGCTCGGGCCCAGCGAAAAGGATAATTTCGGCATCATCACGCCGGACGCCATCACGGGCATACGCGACCGCATCCTCGGTACGGTCTCGATTGTCGCCGTCGCCGTCCCGGCCATCGCGCTCGTCATCGGCGGCATCGTGATTATGAACATCATGCTCGTCTCGGTGACGGAGAGAACCAAGGAGATAGGCATACGCAAATCCCTGGGCGCTCGGCGCTCGGATATTCTCAAGCAGTTTATGGTAGAAGCGATCACGCTCTCGGCCATCGGCGGAAGCGTCGGCGTCGCTCTCGCGTGGGTCATCGGGCGCATTCTGACGGCCGTCTTTTTCCCGACCTATCTGTCGATCATAGCGGTCATCACGGCCGTCACCGTTTCGGGAGTGATCGGAGTGCTCTCGGGAATCTTCCCTGCCTGGAAGGCCGCCCGTCTTGATCCGATCGAGGCACTGAGGGCGGACTGAGTGATTCGGTCAAAGGTGAGAACCGTTCGGACGGCCGCCCGTAACTCTTATGAAATTCATTCGCAGCGACATTTACGAAAATCTTTTGATGGCGCTCTCGACCTTGCGCTCGAACAAGCTGCGCTCGTTTTTGACCGTCATCGGCGTGGTGATCGGCGTGTGGACTGTTATGGCCATCGCCTCTATCATCAGCGGCATCGATACGGCCGTCCGAAAGGAGGTCGAATCCTTCGGCACGCGCTCGATCTTCATCGCCAAGTTTCAGCCGGGCATACGCATCGGCCGTCTCTCGCGCGAAGAGCGTATGCGCAAGGAGCTGACCTTCGACGACGCGATGGCGATCGCCACGCTTCCGGCCGTAGAGGTCTCCGTGCCTTTCCTGGATGTCACCAACAATTTCTTCGGCCAGAAGATTCTGGTCACGGCCAACGGGAAGACCAGCGCGGCCGTCTCCTTGCAGGGCACGCTGCCCGAGTTCGAGAAGGCCGGGACGGAGGTCATCACAGAGGGGCGCTTCTTCTCGCAATTCGAGAACGACCAGAACGAGCGCGTCTGCGTGATCGGCTCAAGCGTGGCGGAAAACTTTTTCCCCTACGGCTCGCCCGTAGATAAGACTATAGAGATCGCCGGGCAGGAGTTTCGCATCGTCGGCGTGCTGGAAAAGCGCGAGACGTTTCTTTCGAGCGACGATCAGAACAATGCCATTTACCTGCCGTTCGGAGTGGTGCGTAAGCTCAAGCCGAACGCCGACGATGTCTTTATCATGGCGGTCGCGCGTCCGGGCATGATGGACGAGGCCAAAGATCAGATCACTGACCTCTTGCGCGTGCGCAGGCAGGTTCCCTTCGGCAAGCCGGACAATTTCGGGATGGCGACCGCCGAGACGATCATAGAGCAGTTCCGCTCTATCCTGGGCGGCGTCGCTATCGCTATGGTCGTCATCTCTTCGGTCGGACTGATGGTCGGCGGTATCGGGGTGATGAATATCATGCTGGTCTCTGTGACGGAGCGGACGCGCGAGATCGGCGTTCGCAAGGCCATCGGCGCGCGGCGCGCAGACATCCTCTGGCAATTTCTGATCGAGGCGATGACGCTCACAGGCATGGGCGGGCTGATCGGTCTCCTGCTCGGCTGGCTGACGACGCTCTTGATACGAATGCTCGTGCCGTCCTACGTTCCGCTCTGGGCTCCCATAGGCGGCTTCGTCGCCAGCGTCGGCATAGGGCTCGTCTTTGGCCTCTGGCCCGCGTGGAAAGCCGCCCGTCTTGACCCCATCGAATCCCTGCGCTACGAATAACGAGAGCTTAGAGGGCCCGTTAATAAGAATCGCTTTTAACTGGCCTCAGAGCTTTCGCTCTACGACACGAAGCTTGGAAAGATGGCGGCGGAAGCGAGCGCGAGCAGCAAGCCTATGGCCCATAGTATGAGCGTGATCGTCCAGGCGGCGGTTGTGCTGATGCGCTCGCTCGTATTGCGCAAGGCGGTCGCCGTCAGCCATAGACCGTAGAGCGAAATCACGCCGATCATACCTCCCGCAACGTACAGGTAAGGGTGCTCGGCGGGAGAGAAAAGCAGGCCCAGATCAAGCCGCGCCAGCCCGCGCTGGCCCTTGATCGGATCAATCTCGTCGGGCGATTTCAGGTAGAGCAGCAAAAGACTCAAGAGTCCCTGAACGATGGCCGGCGGAAGCGCTGCGTAGGTCACGACCGACAGCGCCTGCCAGTAGTTAATCCTTCCGCCGAAGGCGAGCACGCCGAGCAGGTAGAGCGCCGCCAATACGAGCATAATGATAAAGATCATGCCGACCTGATTGAGCGGCGTCGTCACCCTAGCGGCCGGAGACTTCGCCATCTCTATCGCCTGCTCTCTCATCTCCGTCGCTTTGGCGGGCGGAATCCAGCCGCTCTCGATCAACTTATCCATGGTCGCGGTCGCTATCGCCTCGGGCGTCAAGCGCTGCGTGAAGGCGACGTTGTAGAGGATGCCGGGTACGCCTAAGCTGATGCCGCAGACGGCGATGACCAGAAAGGCTGCGAGCCATCTGGGATGGTAGCGAAGATTCTGAAATACGCGCGCCGGTTCGTAAAAGACGCCCGCGATTCTTTCGGCCGGCGAGAGCGGCGGCGGCGCTCCTTCTCCCGCCTCATGCCGACCGATGAAGCTCAGTCCGAACACCAGTAGCCCCACGAGCATAGCGAACGCGCCCGTGGAAACGACGCCCGGCAGAATACGCGTCACTCCGCAGATTAAAAGCAGAAGGCCGAGGGCGAAAATCACTATACCGACGAGACGACGCATAAGGGGAGACTCCTTTCCAAATAAGGGCGATCAGCAGTCAACGACCAGCAGCAATCAGAAGCAGCCCGTCCGCCCGTCCACCCGTCCTTATATAATCTCAGGCGGCGGTGGGCGCGTCCGCCCAGCCAGGGACGCGTATGCAGGCGACCGTGTGGCCGGGCGACACTTCGCGCAAGTCCGGGTCGATCTGCGCGCACTCATTGATGGCAGCGGGGCAGCGCGTGCGAAAGCGGCAGCCCGACGGCGGGTTGATGGGCGTCGGCACGTCGCCTTCCAGAACAATCCGCTCGCGCTTGTACTTGGGGTCGGGAATGGGTATCGCCGAGAGCAGCGCCTGCGTGTAAGGATGAAGCGGGCGCGCGTAAAGCTCAGCGGCGCTCGCCACCTCCACTATGCGCCCCAGGTACATGACGGCCACGCGCGTAGAGATGTGCTCGACGACGGCCAGGCCGTGCGAGATGAAGAGGTAGGTCAGCCCGAACTCATGCTGCAAGTCTTGCAGAAGGTTGACGACCTGCGCCTGTACGGAGACATCCAGCGCCGAGACGGGCTCGTCCGCGACGATCAGCTTCGGTCTGAGCGCCAGGGCGCGCGCGACGCCTATGCGCTGGCGCTGCCCGCCGGAGAATTCGTGTGGGTAACGATTCATGTAATCGGGATCGAGGCCGACTTTTCTGAGCAGCTCGGCGACGCGCTCGCGCCGCTCCTCTTTGTTGCCGATTCGGTGTATGACCAGGGGCTCCGATACTATGTCGCGTATGCTCAGGCGCGGGTTCAGCGATGCGTAAGGGTCCTGGAAGATGATCTGCATCTGCTGGCGCAGCTCTCTCAACTCGCGCCGCGGCATCGCGAGCACGTCGCGGTCGTCGAACTTGACCTCGCCTGAGGTCGGCTCGATCAGCCGCAGCAGGCAGCGCCCGACCGTCGATTTACCGCAGCCGGATTCGCCGACGAGGCCCAGCGTCTCGCCCCTTAGGATTTCAAACGTGACGCCGTCAACGGCCCGCACTACGTCATCGCTGCCCTCGACGGCGAAATGCTTGACGAGACGGCGCACGCGCACAAGCTCTCGCGCATCCTCGGCGCTCGCCTGTCGCCCGGAGGCTGTGCGCTGGGCGGCCGCTTCACGGTCGGGCACGCTCGCGACTCCCGGTCGCTGGTCGAAATTCAGGTTCTGATCGGAGTCCACAGTCTTTATACGAAGTCCGCCGCGTTGTTTTCAATCTCAGACTTAAAATCTTCTATTTTCAAATCTCGGATTTCAAATCCGGGATTTGGAATAGAAGATTTGAAAATCTCAAATGTCATGCGTCGCCCTGGGCTCCGCCTGGTGGTCGGCCGCGACCGCCGCCGCCAGGTCATACAGGACGCAGCGCACCCTGACATCGCCTTCCAGCTCGTAAAGCGGAATCACCCCTTCCGTACAGCGGGGCATACGATGGCGGCAGCGCGGGGCGAAATGGCAGCCCTCGGGCAGCTCGGTCGGGCTCGGCACGACGCCTTCGATCGTCTCCAATCGCTCGGCCTTAGCGACGTGCTCGGCCGTCAGCTTGGGCACGGAGCGCAACAAGCCTTCCGTGTACGGCATCTTCGGGCGCGCGAATAATTCTTCGACCGGCGACTCCTCTACGATGCGGCCCGTGTACATCACTGCGACGCGATCGGCGACCTCCGCGACGACGCCCAGGTCATGCGTAATCAGCAGCACGCCCAGCTCGCGGGTGCGCCGCAGCTCATTCAAAAGCTCAAGTATCTGCGCCTGTATGGTCACGTCTAGCGCGGTGGTCGGCTCGTCCGCGATCAGCAGTTTCGGATCGCACGCCAGCGCCATTGCGATCATCACGCGCTGGCGCATCCCGCCCGACAGCTGGTGCGGGTAATCGTCAACGCGCCTTGCGGGGTCTGGGATGGCGACCTCTCTCATGGCCTCTATGGTGGCGGCGCGCGCCTCTTTGCGCCCGAGCTTGCGGTGCAGCCGGAGCGCTTCCGCTATCTGCTCGCCGACCGTATAGACAGGGTTGAGCGAAGTCATAGGGTCTTGAAAGATCATCGCAATATCGTCGCCGCGAATCTGGCGCATGCGCGCTTCTGTGGCCGCGAGCAGGTCCTCGCCGTTGAAAGTAATCTCGCCCCCGACGATCTTTCCGGGAGGCGAGATCAGTCGCATCAGCGAGAGCGCCGTGATCGATTTACCGCAGCCCGATTCGCCGACCAGCGCCAGCAGCTCGCCCTCGTTTATGTGAAAGCTCACGCCGTTGACGGCGCGCACCAGTCCGGCGCGCGTCGGGAAATGCGTCTCCAAATTTTTTACTTCCAGCAGATGTGCCATAACTTCTGGACTTGCGAGATTGTAAGCGAAACGGGCGCGCAACGGCGAGCGTGCAGGCAAAGCTTACAAAGGCTCACAGTCGCCGGGCGCTGCTCTCGCCGGGCCATCTCCTCTTCAAATAATATGCGAGCAGTCCGAGCGAGAATATCCCGAGGTAATCGAACAACAGATCGACGGGGTCAAAGCTCCTGTAGCGCATGAACAACTGCGACACCTCTTCGAGCGTGACGACGAGCGCGACGATGAGGCTTCCCGTCAACAGCGATACCTTCCAGGCCCTCACCGTCCTGCACGACAGCGCCATGTTTAAGAGAAAGGAGAACAGCCCCATCAGTACCAGGTGTCCCAGCTTGTCGCCGTAAGGCATATCCCTGACGCGCCGGAAAAGCGGCTGGTACTCTCGCCTGTCCGCCATAAAGACGATCGAGCCGAGTATGAAAAGATAGATGCCCGTCAGCCATTTCATACGCTTTCGATCCGATCCAAAGAAGAATCCCACACCGGGGAGAGGCCCGTGATGGGCCGTTGGGCCGTTCGGCCGTCACGGATTACAAGCCGAGCCTGTCCATCTTCTCTTTCTCATAATCGCCGTCTTCGCCCGGATATCGCAGCAGCGCATCGAAGCGCCCCGTCTCCTTGGCCAGCGCCCAGATAATGCTTTCACCGGCGGGCACTATATTCGGGGCCGACGCGAAGACCGGGTCTTTAAATGCCCGCCCGGCGTCGATCACCTTCCAGCCCTTGCTCTGGAACATGCGCAGCACGTCGCCCAGAAATAGAGCGTTCAAGAGGTTGTAGTGGACGAGCAGAGTGTGCCGGACGCTGCGGCGCAGGACTTTCCTCGCCAGCTCGTCATAAAAGCTCGCCTGCTCCCAGACGTGGCCCAAATAATAATCTCTGTAGGGAGCCAGCTCGGCCGCCGGCTCCGCCTTCAGGCGCTTACCCATACGATCGTCAACATACCAGTCCGAGGTGTCTATGGTAACGTGTCCGATCTTGTAGCCGCGCTCCTTCAGAAACGCCCTGATCTTATCCCGCTTCTCGACCGTTTCTCCCTCCTTCAGAAACGGAAAGCGGTAGAGCTTCCTGAAATGAGCGAACTCCTTAATCACGGCCTCGCCGCGCAGTATGTCCCGTGCGTAGGCGTCGAAGCTCGTGCGCGAAGAGTTGTAATAGAGGTGCGAATAGGAATGGTTGGCGATGATGTGTCCGTCCCTGTCCCAATCGCGCAGGAGTCCTCTGCCCTTCTCGTTGTCCACATACTTGCCCGCGACAAACAATGCGATCTTCAAACGGGAATGAGCGCGCAAGGCCGAGAGCAGCGCCGCGTTACGCTCCTCGGCCGTCATGCGGGCCGTATCGCCCCAATTGAAATCGTCCATCGTAATCGCCACTTGCGGCGATTTATCGGCAGCCGGCAGAGCCATCTCGCTCATCACCAGCGAGACCCCGCCTGCTCCGAGCGCTTTCATGAAATCTCTACGGTTCATGCCCAAGGCGGCCTCCGTGTGAATCCTAAACCGGGCCGGATAGAATAACAGTTTACATTTGTCGAGTGAAAGCAAGACCGCCGGGACGAGCGAATGCTCAGCCCGGCGGCCTTCAGTTAAAGCCCGGTCTCGATTGAAAACTATCGCGCTCTTGTCTTTTCACCCAGGGGCAGTCGTCGGCAATGACCTGCCCGGCATGGCCCATTCGAGAGTGTTGTCCCGGCGCTCCGAACCGGCCCCCTGTTCAAAGCCGCTAAGACAAAGCGTAATCGCTCGTCTTGCCTGTGTTGTTTGTCAGCGACCCGGCCTTGTTATCAATAGTAATGGAGGGATTGGGGACGGAATAACTCTTCGCCGCGCCGTCGAGTTTGACACTGACTGTTCCCGTTCCGGGATTCTTCGGGTCAGTCCAACTAACGCTCAGCGATTTGGCCTTGTCCTTTCCCCATGTGGGTGTCTTGTTATTTGAAAGACTTGGCATCTGTTTTTCTCCTTAGTAGATCGAATCTCACCACACGGACGCAATTCAAGCCTGCTGCGCCGCCGAAAGAGTTTCTGCTTATATAAAGAGATGTTCGACCGGGGCGATTTGTGAGGACTCTCCTGATTGCGAGCCGATTTTGCGATGAACAAAGCGCTGGAGTCCGGGAATTACCGCATCACAGGCGAGTATTTACGGAGAGCGAGCTTTTCATCAACCATCTACTACAACGTCAGAGCTTCGCGGTACTCGCCCCAGACACGGCGCAGGCGATGGCTGATCTCGCCGACGGTCGCGTAGGCTTCGACGCAGGCGAGTATGCGGGGCAGCAGGTTTTCCGTGCCGCGCGCCGCCTCCTCCAGTTTTATGAGCGAGACTTCGACAGCAGTATTGTCGCGGCGCGCGCGAAGGGCGCGCAGCCGCTCCACCTGCGCCTGCTCGATTGATGGGTCTACGCGCAGGAGCGGCATGGTCGTCTCCTGTTCGGACTGGAAATGATTGACGCCGACGATGACGGCCTCGCCTCGCTCGACGGCGCGTTGATACTGGTAGGCGGCCTCCTGAATCTCGCGCTGGACGAAGCCGGACTCTATGGCGCGGAGCACGCCTCCCATCGCGTCTATCTTCTCAAGGTAAGCTGCGGCGCGACGCTCTATCTCGTCCGTCAGGTGTTCGATGGCGTAGGAGCCGGCGAGCGGGTCAACCGTGTCGGCCACGCCCGACTCGTGTGCGATGACCTGTTGCGTGCGAAGCGCCAGGCGCGCAGCAGTTTCCGTCGGCAGCGCCAGGGCTTCGTCCATCGCATTCGTGTGCAGCGACTGCGTGCCGCCGAGCACGGCCGCGAGCGCCTGTATGGTTGTGCGCACGACGTTGACTTCCGCCTGCTGCGCCGTCAGGGTTGACCCGGCAGTCTGCGTGTGAAACCTGAGCATCAAAGAGCGCGGATCGCGCGCGTGAAAACGCTCGCGCATCACGCGCGCCCAGAGGCGGCGCGCGGCGCGAAACTTCGCCACCTCTTCCAGAAGATTATTGTGCGCGTTGAAGAAGAAGGAGAGACGCGGCGCGAACTCGTCAACCAGGAGTCCGGCGTCGAGCGCCGCCTCGACGTAGGCGATGGCGTCGGCCAGCGTGAAGGCGACCTCCTGCACGGCGGTCGAGCCGGCCTCGCGTATGTGATAACCGCTGATCGAGATCATATTCCAGTTCGGGACTTCGCGCGCGCAGAAACTGAACGTGTCGGTCACGAGTCTTAGCGACGGCGCGGGCGGGTAGATGTATGTGCCGCGCGCTATGTACTCCTTCAGAATATCGTTCTGGATCGTGCCGTTGACTCGCTCGAAGCCGACATTCTGAAGCCTGGCGACAGCCAGGTAAAGACAGAGCAGCGTGGAGGCCGTCGCGTTGATCGTCATGGAGGTCGAGACGCCGTCGAGCGGGATGCCTTCGAAGAGTCGCCGCATGTCTTCGAGCGAATCGACGGCGACGCCGACCTTGCCGACTTCGCCTACGGCGAGCGGGTCGTCCGAATCGAGACCGATCTGCGTCGGGAGATCGAAGGCGACCGAAAGGCCCGTCGTCCCCTGCGCGAGCAGGTACTTGTAGCGCGCGTTCGATTCCTCTGCCGTCGCGTAACCGGCGTACTGCCGCATCGTCCAGAAACGCCCGCGATACATGTTGCGCCGTACACCGCGCGTGTAAGGATACTCGCCCGGCGCTCCTAAGGAGTGATCGTAATCGACCGGCTCGGTGTTCGATGGATTGAAATCGTTGGGCAGCTCTATGCCCGAGGATGTCTCGAAGCGCGCGCGACGCTCGGCACTGGTTTTCGTTGTCATGCGGGTAAAGCCCCTCTCACAGCGTAGGTCAGGTGTCCGGCGTTTGACTGAAGTGCTCGGAAGCCTAACATAGTGCGCCGAGGGCTCGCAATTCCATGCCCGGCGCGCGCCCTCTCCCGTGGTTGACCGCTGGCCGGCGCGTCGCTTAGCATCAGGGCCGGAGTGATAATGAACCAGCTGGATCGGCCAGGAAAGCATCGGGTCTATTTTGGACATTAACGACGAAGCCAAAGAAATCGTGCAGGAGCTGGGCACGGCCATCAACGCGGCCGTAGAGAATTCGACGCAGGTGGCCCAGGCCATCGAACGCCTGCGCGAGGCCGGATACGAGATGGAGCTGACCTTGCGCCTTGAGATCGGCCTGCGCCCGCAGGACGGTGAAGGCGAAATGCAAACGGACGCGACGCTTGAACTGACGGACGAGGATATGCGAACGCTGCGCCGCATGAAGATTCGCATTGACGAAAGCGAATGACCTTGGGAAACCCCCTCCGCCCTTGAGATGACGAACTCGACCGCCTCCATCAACACCCTGCTCTTCGACTGGGATGGAACGCTCAACGACTCCGCGACGAGCGGCTTTACAGCCTTTCAAAAAAGCCTGGACGAGCTTGGCGTCCTCTTCACAGAGGAGTTCTACGAGGCCAACTATTCTCCGAACTGGTACACGATGTACGAGGCGCTTTCGTTGCCGCGCGACGAGTGGCAGCGGGCCGACGAGCTGTGGATATATCACTACGGAGAAGCGCCCGCACGGCTCGTTGACGGCGCACGCGACACCGTCTTAGAGCTTCATCGCAGAGGCTACCGGCTCGGCATCGTCACCAGCGGAAGCCACTGCCGCGTCGCGCGCGAGCTTTCGGGGCTCGGGCTGACCGAGGTGTTTCAGGTCGTCGTCTGCAACGAGCACATCGTCAATAAAAAGCCGCACCCGGAAGGGTTGGAGCGGGCGATGCGGCTGATCGGCTCAAGCCCCCTTGAATGCGCTTACGTCGGCGATGCGCCCGAAGACATACGCATGGGGAAAGAGGCGCGCGTGCACACGGTCGCCGTCCGCAGCGCCTATCCCACAAGCCTTCACCTCCTGAGCGCGGGGCCGGACATCTACATGGACTCGATCTCGGAGTTGCTGCTCCACTTTCCGTCAGCTTGATCTCATAGCGCGCCCCCCTAAAATGGGGGTGGTGTCCTAATCTGAAACCCTCAACCCGTTCCCGTGGTACGGAAGTGTCCCGGTAGCTATTGTCTCATCGTTTTATGGGTG